>WHSM01000465.1 GCA_009380105.1 Micromonosporaceae bacterium | reverse complement strand
CAGGTCTCACCGGGCGTCTGGATGTCCGTCGGACTCTCGGTCGGCTCCGGGGTGGGACTGGGAGCAGGGCCAGGGCTGGGGCTCGTGCCGCCGGGCCCGGTGGTCTTGCTCTGCTTCGGGCCAGGCGCCGGCGACGGGCCCTTGGAGTTCTCTGGCGCGGTCGTCGCGGGCGGGCTCGGGCTGTCGGACGGGTCGCACGGTGGCAGCAGGTTGGCGTTGTCCGGCTCCTCCTCGGTGATGTTGGAGAAGATCTGGTACGCCTCGGAGCGGTCGTCGGCGACGATCCCGCGCTCCACCCGGGTCCGGGTGGGCCTGGCGAGGTCTTCGAGCGTGATGCCGTTGCTGCGCCGCTCTTCCGAGGAGAGCCGCATCCCGGCGACCTCGCCCCGGAATCCGTGGAACACGGCGATGTGGCCGTCGTCGGTGGAGCCGACGTAGTACGCGGTCTGCCAGCCGTAGAAGCCGCCGGCCGCGAGCAGGCCGAGGACCAGCACGGAGGTGGCGAGGAGCACGAGGCCGGTGCGCTTGGAGGGGCCGCGGGCCTCCGGCTCCTCGTCGTCGTCTTCCTCGTACGCCTGGTTGAGGTTCTCCTGCTGGTCGGGCGGCCGTGCGGCGAGCGCGGCCCGCGCCGCCGGGCTGGCCGGGTCGGCCGCCGTGGCCATGCCCCGGTCGCGCGCCGCGGCGCCGCCGACGATCGGCTGGGACTCGATGATGTCCTCGTCGGTGATGTCGGCGATGATCACCGTGACGTTGTCCGGGCCGCCGCCGCGCAGCGCGAGCTGGATCAGCCGTTGCACGCACTGGTCGGGGTCCTCGAACTCGGTCAAGGTCTCGGCGATGGTCTCCTGGCTCACCACGCCGGAGAGGCCGTCGCTGCAGAGCAGGTAGCGGTCGCCGCTGCGGGCCTCCCGCACCGAGTACTCCGGGTCGACGTCGCGGCCGTCGAGCGCCCTGGTCAGCAGGGAACGCTGCGGGTGGCTGCCCGCCTCCTCGGGGGTGATCCGGCCTTCGTCGACGAGCATCTGGACGTACGTGTCGTCCTTGGTCACCTGGGACAGGCGCCCGTCCCGCAGCAGATAGGTCCGGGAGTCGCCCACGTTGACCAGCGCGGCCTTGCTGCCGCTGAACAGCATCGCGGTCAGCGTGGTGCCCATGCCCTCCATCTGTCGGTTGGCTTCCACGGTCTCGCGGAGCTGGTCGTTGGCGGTGGAGACCGCCTGCCGCAGCCGGTCGATGAGGTCGCCGCCAGTGACGTCTTCATCGAGCGAGGCGAGGGCCCCGATCACGATGTTGCTGGCGATGTCGCCAGCCGCCATTCCGCCCATGCCGTCGGCGACGGCGAGGAGCCGCGGCCCGGCGTAGACGGAGTCCTGGTTTCCGTCGCGGCGCAGGCCGCGGTCGCTTCGTGCCGCATAGCGAAGAGTCAAGGTCATGGCCGTAGCTCGAGTGCGGTGTGCCCGATACGGATTGGCACACCCAGGGGGACAGGGGTTGGTCCGGTGACCTTAGCGCGATCAAGGTAAGTCCCGTTGGTCGAGCCAAGGTCTTCGAGCAGCCATTCTCCGGCACGCGGCACCAGTTGCGCGTGCCGTGCGGAGGCGTAGTCGTCGGTCAATACCAATGTCGAGTCCTCAGCGCGGCCGAGGGTTATCGGAGAGTCGCTGAGGGTTATGCGTGTGCCGGCGAGGGCGCCCTCCGTGACGACGATCTGACGCGCCGCGCGACCCTTCTTCGGCCGCTGCGGTTGCATCGCTGGTTGGCTCACCCCGCGCGGCGCCGCCACCAGCCGTTGTTGCCGCGCGCCCGCGAACACGTCACGGCGGATCACGCCGATCACCGCGAACACGAAGATCCATAGCAGTATCAGGAACCCGAAGCGGGCTACCGCGAGGACGACCTCAGGCATCAGACCGCCGGTCTGCGCACGGGCACGACATGGCACGTCGCGCCAGCGCGGCCCGCCGACAGGGCAGGCCGCACGATCTCTGCTCTTCCCATGCCAGAGCTAACACCCATCGACTAGTCCACCCGCAAGGTCAGCGACGTCGTGCCGATCTGGATCACATCACCGGGATTGAGCGCCACCGCCGAGATCCGCTGCCCGTTGACCAACGTCCCGTTGGTGGAGCCCAGATCGGTCAGCACGACCTGCGAGCCGTCGAAGTCCAGGCGCGCGTGGCGCCGCGAGATGCCGACGTCCGGCAGCCGCATCGACGCCTGCTCACCGCGCCCCATCGTGGTCGAGCCGATCGAGAGCGAATACTCCCGGCCGTCGCCCGAGACCAGGCGCACGTTCCGGCCACCCTGCTGACCCGGGCCGGCCGGCGGCGGGCCGCCGAACTGCGGACCTGGACCGGCGGGGCTCACCGGCATGTCGCCGGGCGGCGGATAACCGCCGGGCGCGCCGGCCGGCGTGGGAGCCCCCGGACCACCCGGACCACCCGGCCCCGGCGGCGGCCCGTAGCCACCCTGGTCCGGACCGCCCGGACCGCCCGGACCGCCCGGACCAGGTCCAGGGCCGTACGCGGGAGCCGGCTCCTCGCCGCCCGTGAAGACCTCCGCGGTCACGCGGAACATGCCCGTGTCCAGGCCCTCGCCACGCTCCACCTCGACGATCACGTCGCCGTACACGGTCCAGCCGTGCTCGCCGATGTGCTCGGCTTGGGCCTGCGCCAACTCCTGGGCCAGAGCGGCCGCATACGGCGCCAGGCGACCGTGGTCATAGGGGGACAGGTCAATGACGTAGCGGTTCGGCACCAACGTGCGCCCACCCGCGAGGATCGCCTTGTGCGCCTCTGCTTCCCGCTGCATGGCGCTCGCGATCTCCACCGGGTGCACCACACCCTTGAAGACCTTGGCGAAGGCACCTTCGACCAAGCCCTCCAACCGCTTTTCGAAGCGTTGCAGAACGCTCACCGGCTCCTCCTCTGGGTTCCGTGGTGTTGATGGTATCTGCCTCGGCCACTCGGCACGGCAACGAGCCGTGCACGCGTGCTAGTCTTGCCTCGCCGCCGCGACGGAGGGTGCGTTTGGCGCTATTGACGCCGACCTCCCGGCCAGTAGGCCAGGCTCCATCGCGGCCCCGCTGGTACTCGTGTAGATTGTTCCCCGCTGGGGAAGTGGCGGAATGGCAGACGCGCACGGTTCAGGTCCGTGTGCCCGAAAGGGCGTGGGGGTTCAACTCCCCCCTTCCCCACGAGTCGGAT
>WHSM01000159.1 GCA_009380105.1 Micromonosporaceae bacterium | reverse complement strand
CGGACTCGTCACCTTCACCATGGACGCCAACGCCGAGGTCGCGGTGGCGCGGGAGTTGGGCGTGCCGTGCCTGAAATTCTTCAGCCGGGTCAGCTATGGCGGGGGAGCGGCGTGCGCCACGGTGCAGCAGGCGGCGATGGCGGTCGCGACCGGGGTCGCGGACGTCGTGGTCTGCTACCGGGCGTTCAACGAACGCTCCGGCACGCGCTTCGGCCGGGTCCAGGCCGGGGCGGTGCAGCAGGCGACCTCGGCTGGGATCGACAACGGCTGGCACTACCCGATGGGGCTCGCCACGCCTGCCGCCACAGTCGCGATGTTCGCCCGGCGCTACCTGCATGTGTACGGGGCGACGAGCGTGGACTTCGGGCGGGTCTCGGTGACGATGCGCCGCCATGCCGCGACCAACCCGACCGCGTGGTTCTACCAGCGGCCGATCACCCTGGCAGACCACCAGTCGTCCCGGTGGATCACCGAGCCGCTGCGGCTGCTCGACTGCTGCCAGGAGAGCGACGGCGGCGTGGCGCTGGTGGTGACGAGCGCGGCGCGGGCTCGGGATCTGCGGCGGCCGCCGGCCATGATCGCGGCGGCCGCGCAGGGCAGCGGGCCGGACCAGTACGTGATGAACAGCTACTACCGCGACGACATGACCGGGCTGCCGGAGATGGGGCTGGTCGCCTCGCAGTTGTGGTCGGCGGCCGGGCTCGGACCGGGGGATGTCGACGTGGCGGTGCTGTACGACCACTTCACGCCGTTCGTGCTGGCGCAGTTGGAGGAGCTGGGGTTCTGTGGACGCGGCGAGGCGCCCGGGTTCGTGGCCGAGGGTGGGATCGGGCTCGACGGCCGGCTGCCGGTGAACCCGCACGGTGGGCAGTTGGGTGAGGCGTACATCCACGGAATGAACGGCATCGCCGAAGCGGTGCGCCAGCTCCGCGGCAACGCCGCGAACCAGATCCCCGGCGCGGCGACCGCGCTGGTCACCGCGGGCACAGGAGTCCCCACGAGCGGCCTGATCCTCACCGCATGACCCCTGCCCCGTGTCCCCAACCAAGTCGGAACGGCGGCTTCGGCGGTCATACGATGTTCAGTTCGGGGCGGCTCCCAGCGGCGAATCTGTCCGCGTGCAGTCCGCTGATGTCGACGAAGGGCCGTACGCCCAGGTAGAGGTCCCTCATCACCTCGCCCGCGGCAGGGCCCATCATGAAGCCGTGGCCGGAGAATCCGGTCGCGTAGAGGAATCGGCTGACGCCGCGCGCTTCTCCGATCAGGGCGTTGTGGTCGGGGGTCAGCTCGTACAGCCCCGCCCAGCCGGACGCGACGCCCACGTCGAGGAGCCCGGGGGCACGGCGCGCCATCGCCTCGCCCAGGCCCGGCAGCCAACTGTCGGTGCGGGTCAGCTTGAATCCCGGAGCCTCATCCGGGTCCGACATGCCGAGCAGCAGGCCTCTGCCCTCCCGGTGGAAGTAGAAGCTGGCGCCGAAGTCGATCGTGAACGGGGTGTCCGGGGCGAGATCGGGCATTGGCTCGGTGACCAGGACCTGTCGTCGCAGGGGCGTGACAGGCAGGTCGACGCCGACCCACTCGCCGATCTGGCGCGACCAGGCGCCCGCCGCGCAGACGACAGCATCGGTCTCGATGCGTCCGCCGTCGGTGTCGACCGCGACGATCCGGCTCCCGTCTGTCTCGACACCGGTCGCCTCGCAGTTGACGACCAGCCGTGCGCCGTGGCGGCGAGCGGCGGTGGCGTACCCCAGCACCACCGACTCGGGCGTGCAGTGCCCATCCTTCGGCGAGTACGCCGCCGCGAGCAGGCCGTCGGTCTCGATCAGTGGCGACATCCGCTTCGCCTCGCTGACCGAGATCATTCGGCTGGGCACACCGAGCTCGTTCTGCAGGGCGACGTTCTGCTCGAACGCGCTCACGCTCTCCGCGGAGTCGAGCAGGAACAGGTAACCCACCTGATGCAGGTCGATCTCCTGGTCGAAGCGCTCACGGAAGCGCGTGAACGTCTCGAGGCCGCGCAGCCCGAGCAGGATGTTGATCCGGTCGGAGAACTGAGCGCGCACCCCGCCGGCAGCCTTGGATGTGGAACCAGAACCGAGCGCGCCCTTGTCTACGAGCACGACGCCGGGCACATCGGCCGCGGCCAGGTGATAGGCGATGCTGACGCCGATCACGCCGCCGCCGATGATCACCACTGACGCCCGCGACGGAACGTCGCCACCGGTTCGCGTCATCCGTTCCTCGCTCTCCGGACCTGGATGTCGTGATGGGCTTCGCCGCCAACGGTAACCATCCCTTCCGTAGACGTCGGCTGGCGTTGTCTCGCATGCTGACAGTGATCGTGTCTGTCACGTCGAAAGGCGCCCTATGCCCTCCGAACGTCGCCTGCTCGTGCTGTCCACCGCCGACGTGGAGCAGCTGCTCGACATCGATCTCGCGATCGAGTCCCAGCGCCGTGCCTTCGACGCGCTGGGCCGCGGCAGCGCTCTGCTGCCCGCGAGGCTGCTGGTGGAGGGCAGGGAGGACTCTGTTGCCTTCTGTTACGCGGCGAGGCTCACCCCTGACAGTGGCGCGGTCTGCAAGTTCGGCAGCGTCAATCCCGGCAACGCCGATCGGGGTCTGCCCGCTGTGTCCGCGCTGGTCACGGTCCTCGACGAGGACGACGGCCGGCCCGTCGCGATCATGGACGGCACGTCGGTGAGCACGATCCGCACGTCGGCCGCCAGCGCCGTGGCGGTGGCGGCGCTGGCTGACCCCGACGCGCGTCGCATGGCTGTGCTGGGCTCCGGGGTGCAGGCCGAGGCGCACGTGCGGGCGATCTCCAGGGTCCTGGGGCTGACGTCCGTGCGGGTCTCGGGGCGCGATCCGGCTCGATGCGCATCGTTGGCTCGCTCACTCGACGAGGAGTTCGAGTTCGAGGTGATCGCCGCTGCCGGATCGGAGGAGGCGGTCCGGGACGCGGATGTGGTGGTGGCGTGCACGACCAGCGTCGACCCGGTCCTCGAAACAGCCTGGCTCAAGCCCGGGGCCACCGTGGTCAGCATCGGTTCCTTCGCGCCGAACCGAAGTGAGGTCCCCCAGGATCTGCTCACCCGCGCCGGAGCAGTCGTCGTGGACGACGTCGACACGGCCGCCGAACACGCTGGCCCGATCGTCCAAGGGCTCGCTTCCGGCCTGCTTGCCAAGGACAGGTTGATCTCTCTCGGTGAAGTGGTCGCGGGGCGCGCGCCGGGGCGGACCAGTTCGTCGGAGATTGTGTACTACAACAGCGTCGGCATCGGGGTTCAAGACGCCGCGGCGGCCGCGGCGGTGGTCGAGGCCGCCCGCGTCAGAGGGCACGGACAGACGATCAGCTTGTGACAGCTCCGCCATCTGGCCCCGTGGGGTGGGGCCACGGCGTCTGGCAAGAGGCCCGTAAGTCGGGCAGACCCAGGGGCCGGGCAAATCGGTTGTGAGGGGTCGGTCAGCTCCGTAGCTTTGTGCCGTGAGCATCTTCGTGATGGTGCGCTGTGTCCGGGGGCCGGTCACGGCGAGAGTGGGGTTGGCGCCCGCTCGTTGACGACTGGGCCGCGCGGATCGTGGAGTCCGCGCGCGTGCGCCCCGGTGAGCTGGTCCTCGACATCGGCGCCGGGGAAGGCGCGTTGACCGGCCACCTCGTGGACGCGGGGGCGCGGGTGATCGCGGTGGAGCTGCACCCCGGCCGGTCTGCGCGGCTGCGGGAGCGGTTCGCTGGAGCGCCGGTCACTGTCGTGTGCGCCGACGCTGTCGATCTCAGGCTGCCGCGCCGCCCGTTCCGAGTGGTTGCGAATCCGCCGTACCACATCTCAAGCGCGCTGCTGCGCACCTTGCTGGCGCGGCACTCGAAGCTGGCCGCCGCCGACATCGTGCTGCAAAGAGCCGTGGTGCGCCGGTACGCCGAAGGCCGCGGCTCGGACCGGTGGCGTCGGGGGTACGACGCTCGGCAGGGGCTCACGGTGCCTCGCAAGGCGTTCCATCCGCCGCCGCGCGTCGACTCCGCGGTCCTGGTGCTACGCCGCCACAGCCCTTGACCTGCGGAGACTGCGCCCCGACGACGTGGAGCCCTGCCCGCAGAAATGTCGAAGTACGTTTCGTCGAAGTGTACTTCTACATTTATGGACGCCGTGCGCACGTCGCTCAGTTGGCGGTGAGCACGGCGTCGGCGAGTGCGGGCGCGTCGTCGCGGTCTGCCACCGTCGTGGTCAGGACGAAGCGGGAGCCGTCGCGCCAGACCCGCGTGCGCAGCGTCTCGCCGGGGAACACCACGCCCGCGAAGCGCACCGCGTAACCGGTGACCCGGGCGGCGTCACCGTCGAGCAGGCCGTCGACCACGGCCTTGCAGACCATGCCGTACGTGCACAGTCCGTGCAGGATCGGGCGGTCGAACCCGACCGCGCTCGCGAAGCCCGGGTCGGCGTGCAGCGGGTTCCGGTCGCCGCAGAGCCGGTACCAGAGCGCCTGCTGCGGCAGGGTCAGCGTGAGCAGCTCGGCGTCCGGCGCTCGATCCGGGGGCGGCCGGCGGTCTGACGGCCCTCGTGAGCCGCCGAAGCCGCCCTCGCCCCGCGCGAAGATCGACGACCTCGCGGTCACGTACGGCTCGCCTTGGGGCGAAGGCGCCGAGCCCCGGGCGCGACGCGTCGAGGGAGTCGGATCCTTTGGTTCGCGGAGCTGCGTCTCCTGCACGATCACAGCCGCTGTGCCCTTGTCGTACACGTCGGCGATCCGGGTCTCGGCGACCGCTTTCGCGTCGGGCGGCAGCGGCCGGTGGACCACGATCTGCTGTCCGCCGTGCAGCGCCTTCCGCGGATCCACCTCGACGCCGGGCATCGACACCGACGGCGGCGCGGTGTCACGCAGGGTCGGCGCCGCCACGGCGAAGGTCGGCAGCACCTGGAGATCGGTCTCGTACGCGTACCGGAGCTCGCGGGCCGACACCGGGTCGGCGCCCGCGCCCAGAGCCAGGTGATAAAGCAGCACGTCGGACGCGGACCAGGATGCCTCGCGAGCAGGCAGCATCGCCCCAACGGCGACGCCTGGGTCAATCGGCACGTCAGATCTCGCTCTCTCTGGACGGTGGGGGCGGGGCGGGACTGGGTGGCGGCGGCGTGGGGGGTGCGGGGACGTGGGCGGTGGCGGTGGGGGTGGCCGCGGCGATGTCTATTGCCGCTAGGTGGGCGAAGGTCATGGCTGGGCCGATGGTGGCTCCGGGGCCGGCGTAGGTGCGGCCCATCACCGGGGCGGCGGCGTTGCCGGCGGCGTACAGGCCCTCGATCCAGGAGCCGTCCTGGCGCAGCACCCGGGCCCTCTCGTCGACCCGCAGGCCGCCCTTGGTCCCGAGGTCGCCGGGCACGATCCGGATCGCGTAGAACGGCGGCTTGTCGATCACCCCGAGGCACGGGTTCGGCTTGTGGCGGGGGTCGCCGTAGTAGTGGTCGTACGCACTCTCGCCGCCCGAATTCCTCGTCCACTCCGCTGCGGGCGAAGCCGTTGAACCGCGCCACGGTGGCCCCCAGGGCGTCGGCCGGCACGCCGATCTGCTCGGCCAGCCGGTCCAGAGCGCCCGCGCGCACCACCGCGCCGGACTTCAGCCACCTCCCGGGGAAAGGCTGCCGCGGTCCGAGCCCGGCGAAGATGTAGCGGTTGCGGTACCGCTGGTCGGCGATCAGCCACGTGGGGATGTGCTCGGCCGGCCCGGCGTCAGGGCCGAGCCCGGCGCCCGACCCGTACATCGCGTGCACCGCGTCCACGTACGGCGCCGCCTCGTTGACGAACCGCTGTCCCCGCGCGTCGACCATGATGCAGCCCGGCAGCGTGCGCTCGGCGAGGCAGAAGTACGGTCCGCGCGGCAGCACGATCGACGGCCCCCACCAGGCGTCGTCCATCACCTCGACGGCCGCGCCGAGGCGCATCCCGGCCTCGATCCCGTCGCCGGTGTTCTCGGGCGCCCCGACGGTCCACTCGGTACCGACAGGCTCCCGCTGGTGTTCCTTGCGCATCCGCTCGTTGTGCTCGAAGCCGCCGCTGGTCAGCAGCACTCCCCGCCGGGCGCGAACCACGACCGGCTGCCCGTCCCGCATCACCTCGACGCCACGCACCCGGCGGCCGCCGTCGACGACGAGCGAGACCAGAGGCGTGTCCAGCCACACCGGAACCCCCGCGTCCGCGAGTCCAGCGCGCAGGCCAGCGGCGAGCGCCTGACCCATCGTGAGCAACTCCCGCCGCGCGGCCAGGGACACCAGCCGCCGCATGGTGACCCGGATCGAGCGGAGCAGCCCGCGCGGATGCCGCGCCACCAGGTTCATCCAGCGGTAGTCGGCCTGCATCACCGCGAGCCCGGTCGGCGCCTTCAGGTGCGGCGGCTGCAGATTGGCCCGCTCCGCTCCCAGCACCCGGGCGTCCAACGGCCGCGGCTCGATGGACCGACCGCTGGCCTGCCCGCCCGGCGCTTCCGGGTAGTAGTCCGAGTACCCCGGCACCCAGGTGAACCGCAGCGGAGTGTGCCTCAGCACGAACGTCAGCATCGCCGGGCCGTGCGCCAGGAAGGCGCGCTGGTTCGACTCCGGTGACGTGCCGCCGACGATGTGCGCCAGGTACCGCTGGGCGTCCTCTGGGGTGTCGGCGACGCCGGCCCGGGCCAGCACCTCGTTGTTCGGGATCCAGACCCCGCCGCCCGACCGGGCGGTGGAGCCGCCGAACCGCGAGGACTTCTCGACCACCAGCACGGTCAGGCCGTGGTGCGCCGCCGTCAGCGCAGCGGTCATCCCGGCCCCGCCGCTACCCGCGACGACCAGGTCGTACTCGACGTCGGACACCGGTGCCCTCCCACTCACTTCTGAAACAGGTTATAGTTTTGCGGCAGCGAGCGCTATGGGCAACTGCCTGTGAGAAGCCCTGGAAAGGTTGCCGAAATCGGCAACGTGTTCCACAAGCGAGACCGGTCGGTGGCGCACGGCGTGGCCATTGACCCTGCTGGTCGGAGGAGGCGCGGGTGGCTGGAGCCCGGAACGTGGAGGTCGATGTGGCAGTCGTCGGCTTCGGGGCGGCCGGCGCCTGCGCCGCGATCGAGGCCGCCCGGGCCGGCGCCGACGTGCTCGTGATCGACCGTTTCGACGGCGGCGGCGCCACCGCGCTGTCCGGCGGGGTCGTGTACGCGGGCGGCGGCACACCGTGCCAACGCCAGGCCGGTGTGACCGACACCCCCGACGCGATGCGCGCCTACCTGGAGACCGAGGTCGGCGACGCGGTCTCGCCGGCCACGCTGCGCCGCTTCTGCGACCAGAGCACCGAGCTGATCGCCTGGCTGACCGCGTGCGGAGTGCCGTTCCAGGGGAGCCTCTGCGACTACAAGACCTCGTACCCCACCAACCGCCACTACCTCTACCACTCCGGCAGCGAGCTGGCCTCGGCGCACATCGCGCCGCCGGCGCCACGCGGCCATCGGGCGCACGGCCCTGGCACGTCGGGGCGCGTGCTCTTCGCGCGGCTCGCCGAGACCGCCCGCGCCGTCGGCGTCGAGGTGCGCGGCCAGACCCGCGCCTCCCGGCTCGTCATGGAGTCCGGCCGCGTGACCGGCCTGGAGTGCCGGACACTCACCGGCCCGCCGCGGCTCGCCCACCGTCTGCTGTCCCGGCTCGCTTCCAAGCCTTTCCTGTACGCCCCGAAGCTCGGCCGCGCACTCCATCTGCTGGTCAGCGCGATCGAGCGTCGCTGCGGGAAGCCGTGCCGGATCAAGGCGAGAAGCGGCGTGGTGATCGCGGCGGGCGGGTTCATCGCCAACCGGCCGATGTTGCGCGATCACGCTCCCGAGTATCGCGGCGGCCTGCCGCTCGGCACCGCGGGCGACGACGGCAGCGGGATCCGGCTCGGCGTCGAGGTCGGCGCCGCCGCCGATCACCTGGACCGGGTGTCGGTGTGGCGATTCCTCTCGCCGCCCAGCGCGCTGCTGGACGGCGTGCTGGTGGACCGGCACGGCAACCGGCTGGCCGACCTTGCCCGATATGGCGCCGCGATCGGCCAGGCCGTCATGGCGGCGGGCGGGAGGGCCTGGCTGCTGGTCGACGACCGGATCGTCGCCGAGGCCCGTCGGCAGATTCGCAGCCAGACGCTGTGGTTCCAACGGCTCCAGGCCTGGTACCTGCTCGGCCCGGCGCGCATCCGCGGAGGACGAACCCTGGAGCAGGTCGCGGCGCGCGCCGGGATCGCGGCACCGGCGGACACCGGGTCGCTGCGGCCGCCGTACTCGCTGATCGACGTGTCGGTGCGGCCGCGCCTGGCGTACCCGGCGCCGATGCTGACCCTCGGCGGGCTCCGCGTGGACGAGGACACCGGCGCGGTGCTCCGGGAAGATGGCGCCGTCATCCCCGGGCTCTACGCCGCTGGGCGCTCCGCTGTCGGGATCTGCTCCCACTCGTACGTCAGTGGGCTCTCGCTCGCCGACTGCGTCTTCTCCGGCCGCCGCGCCGGCGCCCACGCCGCGAGGCGACAGCGAGTGAGCATCGCAGGCTCGCCAGGGCCGAGGAGCGGAGCGAGCGCCGGAGCTGAGCCGTCTGACTCCGGCACTCAAGGAGGTCATCAGTGCTGACGGCTGAGCAACACCAGCGGATCGCGGACGAGTTGCGCGCCGCCGAGCGCGACCGCGTGCCGGTCGATCCGCTCGTCGGGCGCTACGAGGGGATCGACGCGCGCGACGCGTACACAATCCAGCTCTTGAACATCGAACGGCGGGTGACCGCCGGCGCGACGGTGATCGGGCACAAGGTCGGCCTGTCCAGCGAAGCGATGCAGCGGATGATGGGCGTCGACGAGCCGGACTACGGTCATCTGCTCGACGACATGCGCGCCTTCGAGGCGGAGCCGGTCGACGCGAGTCGGTACTGCTACCCGCGCGTGGAGCCGGAGGTCGCGTTCGTCCTTGGGGCCGATCTGCCCGGCGAGGACTGCGCCGAGGCCGACGTGCTGGAGGCGACCGAGGCGTACGCGCCGGCGCTGGAGCTGATCGACTCCCGGATCCGGAACTGGAAGATCGCGCTCGCGGACACCATCTCCGACAACGCGTCCTCGGCCGGGTTCGTGCTCGGCGCCGCGCGGGTGAAGCCGTCCGACGTGGACATCGCCGGGATCGACGTGACGCTGTGGCGCGGCGACGAGCAGGCGGCCGCCGGACGCTCGGACGCGGTGCTCGGCAACCCCGTGACCGCGGTGGCGTGGCTGGCGCGCAAGGCGGCGTCGTTCGGGGTGCGGCTGCGCGCCGGCCACGTGATCCTGCCCGGCTCGTGCACCCGGGCGATCGACGCCCGGCCGGGGGACGTGTTCCGGGGTGACTTCGCCGGGCTCGGCTCGGT
>WHSM01000045.1 GCA_009380105.1 Micromonosporaceae bacterium | reverse complement strand
TCGACGCCACGGCGGCGAGCGCCAGCCACGCGATCGAGTTGCTGTCCCTCAAGATCGGCTGGGTGCTGCTCGGGCTCGGGGCGTTGCACCTGGTCAACCTGTACGTGCTCGCCCAGATCCGGAGGCGCCGGCTCAGCGAAGGGGCGCTGACAGCCGTGGCCCGGGCGGCGCGCGTAGCCGATGTCGAGCGGCCGACCTCGCGGCGAGCCGAGCAGCCGGCGCCCCGGCCCCGGGCGGAGCAGGCGGCGCCCCGGCCCCGGGCGGAGCAGGCGGCGAGCCCGGCATGGCCGCGTCCGTGAACGACAAGCGCGGCCGCGAAGGCGCCCCGAGCGGGGCCTCGCCGCGTCGTGGCGAGCAGACGCGCGCGCTGATCGTCGACACCGCGGTGCGGCTGTTCGCCGAACACGGGTACGACCAGACCACGATGCGCCGCGTCGCCAGCGATGCCGGGGTGTCGCTGGGCAACGCGTATTACTACTTCGGGTCCAAAGAGCACCTCGTGGAGGCGTTCTACGACCGGCTGCAGGCCGAGATCCGGGCCGCGGCCGTTCCGGCGATCGCCGGCGAGCGCGACTTCGCCACGCGGCTGCGCACGGCCCTGCACGCCGCGGTTGACGTCATGACGCCGTACCACGGCTTTGCTGGAAAGTTGATCAAGACAGCCACCGACCCGGCCTCGCCCGTGAGCCCTTTCAGCGAGCAGTCGGCCCCGGCGCGTGAAGCGAGCATCGGACTGTTCCGCGAAGTCGTCGCGGACTCCACGACGCGGCTGGACGCCCGGCTGCGGGACGAGTTGCCGGAGCTGCTCTGGCTCGGGCACATGGGGATCACCCTCTACTGGGTGCACGACACCTCCCCCGGCCAGCGCAGGACGCGGCTGCTGATCGACCGCGCGACTCCGCTGGTCGGACGGTTGGTCGAGCTGACCAGGCTTCGCGTCCTGCGCAATGTCACCCACGAAGTGCTGGAGTTGGTACGCGCCCTACGCGCCTGATGGAGGCAGCGGCCTCGCCAAAGGGGGGAGGTGGGCGCGTCGGTCCGTGCCTTGCGTAGGGTTGCGTGTGGCCGGCTCAACTTTTTGTTGACGATCTGGCGCACCGAGTGGACTATTGAGTCCGGTCGACTCAACCTTGGCTCGGCCGACCATGGTCATTCAAGATCATTAACTGAACTTCCCACTGGAGGGCACGAAACATGGCACGTGCGGTTGGCATCGACCTCGGGACGACCAACTCCTGCATGAGCGTCCTGGAGGGTGGCGAGCCCACCGTCATCGCCAACGCCGAGGGGGCGCGGACCACGCCGTCCATCGTCGCGTTTGGCAAGAAGGGCGAGGTCCTCGTCGGTGACATCGCCAAGCGTCAGGCGGTGACGAACCCGGACCGGACCATCCGATCGGTGAAGCGCCACATGGGCTCCGACTGGTCCCAGGACATCGACAAGAAGAAGTACACGGCACAGGAGATCAGCGCGCGGGTGCTGATGAAGCTCAAGCAGGACGCCGAGGCGTACCTGGGAGAGCAGATCGCCGATGCGGTGATCACGGTCCCGGCGTACTTCAACGACTCGCAGCGCACCGCCACCAAGGAGGCGGGCGAGATCGCGGGCTTCAACGTGCTCCGGATCGTCAACGAGCCCACGGCGGCCGCGTTGGCGTACGGGCTGGACAAGGGCGAGAAAGAGCAGACTGTCCTCGTCTTCGACCTCGGCGGCGGCACGTTCGACGTGAGCCTGCTCGAGATCGGCGAGGGGGTCATCGAGGTCAAGGCGACCAGCGGCGACAACCACCTCGGCGGCGACGACTGGGACGAGCGGGTCATGGACCACCTGGTCAAGACCTTCAACGGCCAGCACGGCATCGACCTGTCCAAGGACAAGATGGCGATGCAGCGGCTCAAGGAGGCCGCCGAGAAGGCCAAGATCGAGCTGTCGGCGACCACCTCGACGACGGTGAACCAGCCGTACATCACCGGCGGCCCCGACGGTCCGTTGCACATGGACATCGCGGTCACCCGCGCCGAGTTCCAGCGGATGACCCAGGACCTGCTGGATCGCTGCAAGGGCCCGTTCGAGCAGGCGATCAAGGACGCCGGCCTGAAGTTGGCGGAGATCGACCACGTGATCATGGTCGGCGGCTCCACCCGGATGCCGGCGGTCACCGAACTGGTCAAGTCGCTCACCGGCCAGGAGCCGCACAAGGGCGTCAACCCCGACGAGGTGGTCGCGGTGGGCGCCGCGCTGCAGGCCGGCGTGCTCAAGGGCGAGGTGAAGGACGTCCTGCTGCTCGACGTCACCCCGCTGTCGCTGGGCATCGAGACCAAGGGCGGCATCTTCACCAAGCTGATCGAGCGCAACACCACGATCCCGACCAAGCGCTCGGAGATCTTCACCACGGCCGACGACAACCAGCCGTCGGTGCTGATCCAGGTGTTCCAGGGCGAGCGGGACATCGCGGCGTACAACAAGAAGCTCGGCACGTTCGAGCTGACCGGCCTGCCGCCGGCGCCGCGGGGCGTGCCGCAGATCGAGGTCACCTTCGACATCGACGCCAACGGCATCGTGAACGTCTCCGCCCGCGACATGGCGACCAACAAGTCCCAGGCGATGACGATCACCGGTGGCTCGTCGCTGCCGAAGGACGACATCGACCGGATGATGCGCGACGCGCAGGAGCACGCCGACGAGGACCTCAAGCGGCGTGACGAAGCGGAGACCCGCAACCTGGCCGAGGGTCTGCAGTGGCAGGCGGAGAAGTTCCTCGCCGAGCACGGCGAGAAGCTCCCGGAGGACAAGAAGGCCGAGATCACCGAGGCGCTGAGCGACCTGCGTTCGACGCTGGGCGGCGCCGACACCGACAAGATCAAGGAGGCCCAGGAGCGCCTCGCCAAGGTCACCCAGGAGGCCGGAGCCGCGATGTACGCCCAGACCGCGGGCGAGGGTGACCCGCAGGCCGGCGCCGGGGAAGAGCAGCCGGGCGCCGCTGGCGCCGCCGACGGACCGGGCGCGGACTCGACCGGCGGTGACGATGTCGTCGACGCGGAGATCGTGGACGAGGACGACAAGAAGTGACCGAGGAGACTCGTCGTGATCAGGCTGCGCAGTCCGGCAGGGCTGCGCAGCCTGGCCAGCCGGAGGGCGCGGCCGGCTCGGCCGGCTCATCTGACGCGGCCGGCACGGTCGGCGAGCCCTCCGAGGAACGTTTCGTGGTACGCGACAAGCGGCGCCGCCCGAGTCCCAGGCCCCAGCCGGACTCGGCGGCGCGGACAGGTGATCGCCGGGCCACGTCCGGCGGCGCCGCCTCGGGGGAGGCAGATGTGCAGGACAAGGGTCACCGGACCGCAGCCAGCGCAGGAAAGCCGTCCGGCGAGAGCCGGCGAGGGAGGCACGCCCGGCCCGACTCCGACGAGCGCTCCGATGAGCGCGGCGGCGGGCCGTTCGCGGCGGAGCTGGAGGCGCTGCGCAGCGATCTTGACGAGCGGACCCGGGACCTCCAGCGGCTGACCGCCGAGTACGCCAACTACCGGCGCCGGGTCGAGCGGGACCGGGCCCTGGCCGCCGAGCAGGCCACCGGCGCGGTGCTCTCCGAGCTGCTCGGGGTGCTCGACGATGTGGACCGGGCGCGCGCTCACGGTGACCTGGTCGGCCCGTTCGGCGCCGTGGCCGAGCAACTGGTGTCGGTGTTGACCAAGTTCGGGCTGACGGCGTTCGCGGAGCCGGGCGACGAGTTCGACCCGAGCCGCCACGAGGCGGTCGCGCACTCGCTGTCCGGCGAGGTGAGCGAGCCGACCTGCGTGGAGGTGTTCCGGCGCGGCTACACGTTGGGCGAGCGGCTGCTGCGCCCGGCGCTGGTCGCGGTCGCCGACCCGTCCGGCGAGGAGCCCGAGGCAGAGGCCGTGAAGAAGCCGGCCCAGGCCGCCACGGCCGCGGAGAAGCCGGCCCGCGCCGCCACAGCCGCGGCCGACGCCGACGCGTCGCGAGGCGCGGACACCTCGGCATCCGGCGACAAGGCGACCGAAGCCGAGGGCGCCGAAGCTGTGGACGCCGACGCCGACGCCGACGCCGAGGCCGCTGACGCCGACGCCGACGCCGACGCCGCTGACGCCGCAGCTGTGGACGCTGAGGCCGTGGAGGCTGACGCCATGGAGGCCGAGGTGATCGACGGAGAGGTGGTCGACCCCGAAGCGGCAGCGATCGCCGAGTCCGAAGAGGACGCCGCAGAGCCCGAGTCCGACGAGGACGCCACGGCCCCTGAGTCCGAGGCGGACGCTGCGGAAGCCAAGGCCGAGGCGCCTGACGCCGACGTCGTCGAGGGCGAGGTCGTCGAGGGCGAGGTCGTCGAAGGTGAGGTCGTGGACGAGGAGTCCGAGAAGGAGCAGGCTCTACAGGCGGAGGCTGAGCCTCGTACCGCTGAAGGAAGCAAAGCGGGCGACGAGCCGGAAGGGGCGGACGGCGAGCAGCCCGGCAAGGACGCGCAGCCCGGCAAGGACGCGCAGCCCCGCAAGGACGCGCAGCCCCGCAAGGACGCGCAGCCCCGCAAGGACGCCACGTAGCGGAGAGGGGGTGTCCGATGAGTGCCAAGGACTGGATCGAGAAAGACTTCTACTCGGTGTTGGGCGTCTCCAAGGACGCCTCCTCCGAGGAGGTGAAGAAGGCGTACCGGAAGCTCGCGCGTGAGCTGCACCCCGACCACAACCCGGGCAACGCCGAGGCGGAGCAGCGCTTCAAGGACGCCTCGGAGGCCTACTCGGTGCTCTCCGACGCGAAGAAGCGCAAAGAGTACGACGAGATGCGCTCGCTGTTCGGCGCTGGCGCGTTCCGGCGTGGGGCGCGCGGCGGGGCGGGCGCGGGTCCGGGCGGGATGCCGTTCGACATGGCCGACCTGTTCGGCGAGGGCGCCGGTGCCCGTCCGCCCGGAGGTGGGTTCGGCGGTGGGTTGTCCGACTTGCTGGGCTCGGTGTTCGGCGGGGGCGGCGTGCGTCGGGGGCCGGCCCGGGGGCGTGACGTCGAGGCCGAGGTGGCGCTGAGCTTCGAAGAGGCGGTGCGCGGCGCCACGGTGCCGTTGACGCTGCGGGCGCCAGGTTTGTGCGACAACTGCCAGGGCACCGGGGCGAAGCCGGGCACGATGCCGCGCACCTGCCCACGGTGCCGTGGCACCGGCCTGGTGACCAGCAACCAGGGCGCGTTCAGCTTCGCCGAGCCGTGCCGCGACTGCCAGGGCGTCGGTTCGCTCGTGGACGAGAAGTGCCCCGAGTGCCGGGGCACCGGCGGCGTGACCAAGTCCCGCACGCTCCGGGTGCGGATCCCGGCCGGCGTGACCGAAGGGCAGCGGATCCGGCTCAAGGGCAAGGGCGAGCCGGGCGACCGGGGCGGCCGGCCGGGCGACCTGTACGTCGTCGTCCATGTGAAGGCGGACGCTCTGTTCGGCCGGTCCGGTGACAACCTGACGGTGATCGTGCCGGTCACGTTCCCGGAGGCCGCGATGGGCACCGAGCTGCGGGTGCCCACACTGGACGGTTCTGTCGGGGTGCGGGTGCCGCCCGGCACGCCGAGCGGCCGCACGTTCCGGGTGCGGGGCAAGGGCGGCCCGAAGCGCGACGGCTCCGGCAACGGCGACCTGTGGGTCACCGTCGACGTGGTGGTGCCGCTGGAACTGTCCGAAGAGGCGCGCAAGGCGCTCGCCGACTTCGCGGCGGCGAGCCCGACGGCGCCCCGGGAGAGAATCGACGCGGAGGTGAGGCGCCGTGGTAAGTGAGCACTTCTATGTGCGGCTGGAGCAGACGCCCGACGCCAAGGTGCTGGTGATCTCGGCCGCGGCCCGGATGGCGGGCATGCACCCGCAGACGCTGCGGCAGTACGACCGGCTCGGGCTGGTCCAGCCCGGCCGGGCCGCCGGCGGGAGCCGTCGCTACAGCGCCCGGGACGTGGCCCTGTTGCAGGAGATCCAGCGGCTCTCGCAGGACGATGGCGTCAACCTCGCCGGAGTCAAGCGGATCATCGAGCTGGAGCAGGCCGTCGCGCTGCTGCAGGCGCGGGTCCGGGAGCTTGAGGAGCTGTTGGACGCGGCGCACCGGCGGCAGGCGCACATGGAGGCCGCCGCGCGCACGTATGGGCGGGAACTTGTACCCGTTCGTGAAACCGCCCTTGTGGTGTGGCGACCCCCGCGTAAGGATGACCAGCGGTAAGTTTCGTGACCGTTTCGGCGGTTTCGCGGCGAGAGCGCGTGTTGTGCGGTCAAGCTACTTGCCTGACGGAACACGGTGTTCCGTCGACAGCGTGCATCTAACGCCGGATGCCGCACGGCTAGGGAGGGACCCCGCATGGGCCTCATGGACAATCTCGACAACCTGAAGGACAAGGCCAAGGACCTCGCCTCGGAGCACTCCGACCAGGTGGACGAGGGCGTGGACAAGGCCGCCGACTTCATCGGCGAGAAGACCGGGGGCAAGTTCGGCGACCAGGTCGAGCAGGGCGCCGACACGCTGAAGGACCAGCTCGGCACCAACGAGTGAGCTGGTGTCCTGCACGCGCAGGACACTGATTCAGAGGCGGAGCCAGGCTCCGCGCACAGGGCGCGACCGGGGGCGGTCGCGCCCTGTGTGTGCCTGTCTGGGCTGTGTGTCCCAGCCGATTCGGTGGTACGAGATGCAAGACCCGTCCCGATGTGTTGGCATTCGGAGTGGTGCGGGGGTGCGTGCCGTGCCGTCGGATCACGGCCCTCACCACGAGGGCCCGGGGGTAGAGAGGAGCCCGGCATGGGTTTCAAGGACAAGTTCGAAAACATGAAGGACAAGGGCAAGGAAGCCGCCAAGCAGCACGGCGACAAGGTGGATCAGGGCCTGGAAAAGGGCAAGGAGATCGCCGACGAGAAGACCGGCGGCAAGTACTCGGAGCAGATCGACAAGGGCGCCGAGAAGGCCCGGGGCCACCTGGAGGAGAACCGGTAGCGCGCTAACTCATGTGGTGCGGCCGGCCGCCGTGTCGACGGGGCCTGGCCAGCGCGCGACACCACGGCGCCGGGGGCGGAGTCGCTCCCGGCGCCGTCACATCCCGTCAGGGCGCCAGCGTTGGTGGCGCGTGCTGGTCGACGGGGAGCGGATCAGCTCCAGCCGCGGCTTCGGCCCGTCGGCCCGTCCGGCTGCCGGCCGTCTGCTGCCGGCCTGGAACTGGACCGGCCACGCCGCGAAGGGCTCGGTTTCCGGCCCGACGAATCCCTGCTCGGCGGCCGCGTGCAGCGTCCACTGCGGGTCGTACAGGTGGGTGCGGCCGAGCGCGCACAGGTCCGCGCGGCCGGCCAGCAGCAGCGAGTTGACGTCGTCGTACGACGAGATCGCCCCGACCGCGATCACCGCGATGTCCGGGATCTCCTGACGGATCCGGTCCGCGTACGGAGTCTGGTACGACCGGCCGTAGGCCGGCCGCTCCTCGGAGACCACCTGCCCGGTAGACACGTCGATCGCGTCCGCTCCGTGGTCGGCGAACGCGCGTGCGATCCGCACCGCGTCGTCCGCGTCGACGCCACCGGGATGCCAGTCGGTGGCGGAGATGCGTACCGACATCGGTTTGCCGGAAGGCCAGACGGCGCGGATCGTGTCGAAGACCTCCAGCGGGAAGCGGAGCCGGTGCTCCAGGCTGCCGCCGTAGGCGTCGGCGCGCTGATTGGTCAGCGGCGACAGGAACGACGACAGCAGGTAGCCGTGGGCGCAGTGCAACTCCAGCAGGTCGTATCCGGCGGCGTCGGCCCGGCGTGCGGCGTCGGCGAACTGGGAGCGGATCTCCGCCAGGTCGGCCCGCGTCAGCTCGCGGGGCGCCGCGTTGACCGGCGAGTACGGCAACGGCGACGGCCCGACGACCTCCCAGTTGCCGGACGGCAACGGCTCGTCCATCCCCTCCCACATCAGCTTCGTGGAGCCCTTGCGTCCGGAGTGGCCGAGCTGCATGCCGATCTTGGCGGTGGTGTGGGTGTGCGTGAAGTCGGCGATCCGCGCCCACGCCGCCTGCTGCCCGTCTGTGTAGAGGCCGCCGCAGCCCGGGGTGATCCGGCCGGTCGGCGAGACGCACACCATCTCGGTCATCACGAGCCCGGCGCCGCCGAGCGCCTTGGAGCCCAGGTGCACGAGGTGGAAGTCGTTCGGCACGCCGTCTTCCGATGAGTACATGTCCATCGGCGAGACGATGACCCGGTTCTTCAGGGTCAGCTCACGGAGCTGGAACGGGTGGAACATCGGCGGCCGGACCACAGGCGGCCCGTCCACGACGCCCCGCGCGACCTCGTGGCGGGCGTACCAGTGGTCCATCCGCTCGGCGAACTCCGGATCCCGGAGCCACAGGTTGTCGTAGGTGACCCGGCGGGAGCGGGTGAGGATGTTGAACGCGAACTGCTCCGGCTCCTGGGACGTGTACTGGCCGAGGTTCTCGAACCACTCCAGGCTCGCCTGGGCCGCGCGCTGGGTGGACAGCACCACCGGGCGGCGTTCGGTCTCGTACGCGTCGAGCGCTGTGTCGAGCGTCGGCTGCTCCGACAGGCACGCGGCGAGCGCCAGCGCGTCCTCCATCGCGAGCTTCGTGCCGGACCCGATGGAGAAATGCGCGGTGTGCGCGGCGTCGCCGAGCAGCACCACATTGTCGTGGCGCCAGGTCTCGCAGCGCACGGTGGTGAAGTTGATCCACCGCGAGTGCTTGCCCCGCAGACGATGCCCGCTCAGCACGTCGGCGAAGATCTCGGCGCAGCGCGCGATGGCCGGCTCGTCGTTCTCGCCGGGCGCCAGGTCCGGGGACTCGTAGCCGGCGCGGCGCCACACGTCGTCGTGCATCTCCACGATCAGCGTGGAGCCGGTCTTGTCGTACGGGTACGCGTGCACCTGCATCACGCCGTGCGGGGTCTCCCGGACGACGAACGTGAACGCGTCGAAGACCTTGTCCGTGCCGAGCCACATGTAGCGGCAGCGGCGGGTCTCGTACGAAGGGCGGAACGTGTCGGCGTGCTTGGTCCTGATCGCGGAGTTGCGCCCGTCCGCGGCGACGACGAGGTCGTGCGTGGCGGCCAGTTCGTCGGCTGGCGGGGCTTCGGCGCCGTGGCGCACCCGTACCCCTGACTCGACACAGTGGTCGGCGAGGATCCGCAGCAGCCGCACCCGGCCGATCGCGGCGAAGCCGTGGCCGCCGGAGGTGATCACCTCGCCGCCGGGGCAGTGCACGTCGATGTCGTCCCAGCGGGCGAACTCGGCTTCCAGGGCCCGGTGGATCGCCGGGTCGGCGTGCTCGATTCCGCCGAGGGTCTCGTCGGAGAACACCACCCCGAACCCGAACGTCTCGTCCGGCGGGTTGCGCTCCCACACGGTGATGTCGCGCTGGGGGTCGAGCTGCTTGGCCAGCGCGGCGAAGTACAGCCCGCCCGGGCCGCCGCCGACGACCGCGATCCGGGAGCGCGCACTCAACACCGGTCGAGCGTATGCTGTCTCTGCGACGACCGTCAACAATACGGTAGGGATGCGGAGGTGGCCGTGGCGCGGTTCGGAGACGGAGCTGGCCGGTTCGCAGGCCGGACCGTGGTGGTGACCGGCGGGGCCGGCGGCATCGGGCGCGCGGTCTGCGCCGGCTTCGCCGCCGAAGGCGCGACGGTGGCCGTGGTCGACGTGAACGCCGACGCGGTCGCCGACGCCGTGTCCGTCCTCGGCACCCGGGCCCATGGCTTCACTCTCGATGTCGCCGACGCCGGGGCGGTCGCCGAGCTGATGCGCCGTGTGCACGCCGAGCACGGTGGGCCGCACGTCCTCGTCACCCTCGCCGGGGGCTCCCTCGGCACCCCGCGCGACCTGGACGCGATCGCCCCCGAGCACGTCGACCTGGTGCTCGACGTCAACGTCAAAGGCACGCTCTACTGCTGCCAGGCCGCGGCGCCGCACCTCGGCGACGGCGGCGCGATCGTCACCGTCGCGTCGATCGGCGGCCGCCAACCGTCGCCGGTCACCGGCGTCCCCTACGCTGCCGCCAAGGCCGCCGTCGGAGGGCTCACCCGCCGTCTCGCCAAGGAATTAGGGGCTTCGGGGGTACGGGTGAACGCCGTCGCCCCCGGCCTGTTCCTCACCGGCCGGCTGCAGGGCATGTTCGACGCGATGTCGGACGCGGAGCGACGCGAGGTGCTCGACGCGATCCCGCTCGGGCGGATGCCGGAGCTGCGCGAGATCGCCGACCCGGTGCTGTTCCTCGCCAGCGACGAGGCCAGCTACATCACAGGCGTGACCCTGGACGTCAACGGCGGCCGCTACATGCCCGCCTGATGGGGCCGACCGGCCCAGACACCTGTGGGATCGCGCGGGTCAGGGCAACAAGGTCAGGGCGGGAAGATGAAGCGGTGTGATCGCACGGAACGGCGGTGGTCAAGCGCGGTGTGCGCACCGGCGGCGGCAAGCAGCTTGTCGGTGCGCCGCAGCACCGCCACATCATTCAAGCCCAGCCGTCGAGCGACAGAAGCAAGTTCAGGTGCGTTGGCATCGTCCGACGCGATCGGGGTCGATGCGGCTGAATCCTGTGTACGGCGTGAGCGCCTCGGGGGATGCGAAGGGACCCGTCGGATTGGTGCCTACTGCTCCAGGATCCCGGCGATGGTTCACTTCGGAGCACCCGGATGGGCGTACGGCTCCCAGTGCTGGCGGTCCTCTTCGTCATACCCGGTGCCAGGTGGAAAGTCAGTGCGGCCCAGTTTCGGATCCCATGCCGAGAGGATCAGCGCGCTTCCGTCGGTGTGCACTGTGGGGAACGGCATCCGCTCAGTGATTTCAGTGAAGATCCTCCGGGCTTCTTCGGCTTGCAGTGACTCGCCCACGTCCCCAGGAACGGCACTGCTGAGCCATACCTCGTAGATCGTGTCGTATCCGGAGTCGTAGATGCTCTGCTCATGAGGCGCGGCGGTCTCGTCCCGTAGGTAGTTCTTGCACACCTTGCCGCCGACCGTGGCCCGGTCGTGCCACTCGCCGACAACCCGCCGGTAAACCACCGGCACGCTCTCATAGACGGCCAGTGTGGCTTGCAGCGTCTGGGCCAGCATCTCGGCGGCTCGCTCCGGCGGCAGACCGGTGCACAACAGGATCTCGTCGCGGTTCATGTGGCCTCTTCTCCAAGATCGATGGTACGGCTGTCGCCGAGGATGATCCGCGCTCGCTGGGGCATCGGCTGGCCGTGTTGCCGCGCCTGTCCAGCGGCGCGGACGTATCCGCGCCGCGCCACGTCTTCTGTGAGGCCGACATTGCGGCCGTCGATAACCACGTCGCCGCCGCCATACGGTGCAAGCTGACCGCCCGCCCTGATGATGTCGTTCTTCACCGCTGTCGTGGTCGTCTTGGTGAGCGTCTTGAACTCGGTGATCCGGCCAGGGTCGTCTGGGCCGTATCTGACGATGGCGTCCGGCATCTTCCAACCCTCCCTGGTGTGATCCTCCGGACGGCGGTGAACCAGCGCGGCGTATCCAGCAACCAAGTAGACGCCGATGGCTCGCTCCTTCTCCCTGAACTTGCCGGCGGACTCGCGCACGCCGGGCTGGAAGTCGTCGCTGAGCGGGCCGAGGTTCAAGCTCGGGTCGAATCGCGAGGGCGCGGGCGGCAGCGTGGTGCCGGTGCTGGCGCCCGCGCTCAATTTCCCTGCGCGACGCTTTCGACGTGCTGCCGGTACGCCTCGGTCTTGCCCGCGGCGTCGTGAAGCGACTGTTTGGCGGTGGTGATGCCGTTGAAGGCGGCCGCGATCACGGCGACGAGGGAGTCGATCTCGGATCGTTGCGCGTGGCTGTAGGCGTCGTGGGCGCTGCCCGTCGCAGCGTCAACGCCGCTGACGGCCTGGGCGAGGTGGCCGAGCACTCCGCCCAGATTCTGCGCGGTCTCCTTGGCGCCGGCATCGCTGGTGATCTCCCCGAGGCCGGTGACCGCGCTGTCGGCGGCGTCACGCCCGGCACCAAGAGCTGACGCGGCGGCCTCCAGCGACGACTGCGCCGCCTGCACCGTCGCGGCCACCCCGGCCAGGCCGAGCCCGGCGACCTGCTGGGCCTTGTCCTGCGCCGCCTGCAACGCGGCGAGCACCGCTGTCTTGGCGGTGTCGAGAGCGTCGCGAGCAGCCTCAGCGGAGGCCTGGATCTCGTCAAGAGCGGACATGCTGCTCCTCCGTGTCGAAGTGATCGCACTGTGCCACGTTTCGGGTCTCGCCGGCAGACCCCCCGGCAGGGACGCCTTGTCGTCGCGTCATGGCCCTTCCGAGGTCAGGGTGCGCAGCGACCACGCCGCCACCACCGCCGCCACCACCCACCCGCCGCCTTGGCCGACAGCAACCGCGCCGCCGCGCGCAACATCGGGCACCTGAGCCTTCGTGACCCTCAGATCCGCCCACGCTCTGACCGCTCGTTCGAACACCCGCCCAGTCACGAAGCCGAGGGCCAGTGCAGTGAGAGTCAGGGCGGCGAAAGTGGTCATGCGCATGGATCAAGAACTCCGATGAAGGGGTCGGAATATGGGGGTGGTGCCGGCGGGCCGACCCGATTTCGCTCTTCCCACGCGCGTTGCCGCTCGGCGGTGATGCGGCGACGTGGGCGGCAGTCGAGCCGATGGCGTCTGGCGGGGATTTCAGTTCGGGCGGTGCCAGACGGCGCGCGCCCCTGAAGGCCCGTGCCGTCGCTATCGCCCATAGCGGTACGGCTGCCCGCGTGACGTCGGCACGATCTCGCCGTCGATCGGACCGCCGACGCGCGCGGTGCCCAGCACGGTCGGCGCCTCGACCTGCGCCAGCCGGTCTACGAAGTGCCTGCGTCTGCGAGCAACGGACGCGGCGGCGCTGCACGGCAGCAGTCGCCCGCACGAGCAGACCCCGACCATCTCGCGATGCCGGGCCAGGATCACGTCTGCGGCGCGGATCTGCTCGCGGGCGTACGTCGCGAACCCCGCCGCGTCCATGCGGCTCACCGCCCCGCCCCACCCGACGCCCAACCATCGGCGGTGTTGCGCTCCAGACGCAGCAATGGTCCGGTCGGCTCCAACGACGAGTAGACCGCCTCGTGCAACAACATGTAGACCGCCCTGGCGGTGACCACGTCGATGGTGACGCGGACACCGTCGGGCAACTCCACAGTGATCGTCTGCGCTCGACCGTCAGCCACAGCGAGCACCTGCCGCTCAGCCCCGTCACCGTCAATCCGGAACCGGATGCGGTACTCGTGCAGCGTGCGATCATCAATCATTGGCCGGCCCCCTCCGTCCTGGTTTCTTCGTCCCAATCACGCTATGAGTGCGCTCGACCACATACCGGGAAGGATTTTCTGGGGTATGACGACGCGGTCTGGGAGGCTTTGCTCGTGCGGGGGATGACAGACGACATGACAATCGGGGAACGCGTCGCGTTCTACCGCAAGCGGCGCGGACTCTCTCAGGAGGTTCTCGCCGGGCTCCTCGGCCGCACGGCCGATTGGCTACGCAAGATCGAGCATGATCGCATCCCGCTCGATCGACTGTCGGTGATCCGCTTGCTGGCTTCCGCGCTGGATGTGTCCCTTGGGGATCTGATCGGCGAGCCGGCATTGATGGGCTGGACCGAGGACTCGGGAAGGCACACTGTCCCGGCGCTACGGGCGGCGCTGATGGACCATCGGCAGTTTCTGCCCGATGCCCACTCCAACGAGCCTGCGCGCTTGGACCTATTGGAGCGAGAGGTCGCCGCCTGTTGGGAGGATTACCAGCGGTCCCGGTACTCACGGATCACCAACAGGCTGCCGCCTCTGATAACCCAGACTCAGGTCGCCGTTCATCAGCAGCACACGGGCACCACATCTGTGCTGCACGCGCATCGTCTGTGCGCATCCGTGCTTCATCTCGCCACGACGTTCCTGACCAAGCTCGGAGAGGCCGACCTGGCGTCGATCGCCGCGACGAAGGGATTGGCCGCTGCCCACGCGTCCGGAAACGAATTGATGATCGGATCCCTGTACCGCTCGGTTGCCCATGCCCTGCTGTCGATCGGCGAGCACCAACAGTCGCTATCTCTAGCGCGTGCCGCCGCCGACCGCATCCAGCCTGGACTCCGCGACCCTTCGCCGGAGTACCTGTCGGTGTACGGGACGCTGCTTCTGGTCGGCGCCGTGGCCTCCTCCCGCACCGAGAACCGGCAGGATGCAGCCGAGTTCATGACCGAGGCTGAGGACTCGGCTCGGCGGCTCTGCGGCGACTACAACCATCTCTGGACCGCATTCGGACCGACCAACGTCGCGATCCACCGTGTCCACACCGCGATGGAACTTGGCGATGTGCAGGCCGCCGTCGATCTGGGCCCGCGCATAGACACCCGCGGCCTGCCGACCGAACGACGAGTACGCCACGCCATCGAAACAGCACGTGCCTTTGCCCGCTGGAACCGGATCGACGAGGCGCTCGACACACTGCTCGCCGCCGAAGCCCAGGCCAGCGAACAGGTCCGCTACCACCGACTCTCGCGAGGCATCGTCCGCGAAATACTGCGCCGACGCCGACCGCCCACACGGGCTGTAGAACTCGCGCAACGTATGGGTGTGCACAGCGCCGCTCACCCGTCCGGCACGTAGAGTCGCTGCCGGTGACCAGCGGACGGTCACCAGATCTGCCGCATACAACGATCAGCGAGAGGAGACCCGGGGTCATGCCAGGCGAGGCGAGCCCGCTGATCGGCTCCCGCCGGGGGGACGTGGAGATCCTGTGGAACTACCACGACATGCGCCACGAGCCGAGGCCGGTCGACGTGTGCGTCGGGCTGGGCAGCCACGATCTGGGCGTCGCCACATACGCCGCTGAGCTGTACCACCGAGGGCTGTTCCCGCTGGTCGTGTTCACCGGAGCCAATGCGCCCACCACGGTCGAACGGTTCCCCGACGGGGAAGCCGCCCACTACCGCGACCACGCCGTCGAACTCGGCGTGCCGCCCGAGGCGATCCGGGTCGAGCCGCGTGCCAGGAACACCGGCGAGAACATCGAGTTCACCCGCGCGCTCCTGGACGATGAAGGCATGGCGGTCGGCTCGGTGCTGCTGATCTGTCGGCCGTACCAACAGAGACGCTCTTACGCCACCTGCGGGAAGCTCTGGCCGGACGTCGAGGTAATCTGCGGCTCCCGGCCGCTGCCGTTGGACGAGTACCTGGCCGGCATCGGGAACACCGACTTCGTCATCGACATGCTCGTGGGCGACACTCAACGGGTCATCGAGTACCCGAAACGCGGCTTCGCCATCGAGCAGGACATGCCATCCGAGGTGCTGGCGGCCTACCAGCGATTCGTCGAGGCCGGGCACACCAGCAGACTGATCTAGCGCTGAGCCGCTGGCCCGGCGCGGTCATCCCAAGTTCTGGGCCGGCGACAGGGCGCGGATCCTCTCGGCCAGCAACTCGGCGAGCGCTCGGTACGCGTCGCGGGCGAGGTGCACGCCGTCATCGCCTGCCCATGCCACCGACGCGGCGTCCGCGAACCCGGCCCGGCGCTTGTCGGCCACGGCCTGCAGATGCTTGGCCAACTGTCGTGACTTCGTCACCGACGTGCCGTCGTACGAGGCGCCGCGACGCGCCGCGAAGTCCGGACGGGTGTGGTCGATGTGGGCCGGGCTGACCAGCAGCACCGCCGGCCGGCCGCCGTCCCGGTTGGCGGCCTCGGCCTCGATGACGTCGACGTAGCCGTCAAGCGCCTCGGCGATCTCGGCAGCCGAGAGGTCGAAGGCGACCTTCACGTCGTTGGTGCCGAGCATCACCACCACCACATCGAGCGGATCGTGACTGTGCAGACACGGCCCCAGGTACGTCAGGCCGTTACGCCCCGGTCGATCCCCACCGGGGTAGTCAAACGCCGTGGTGCGCCCGCGCAGACCTTCCTCGATCACCGCGCACCCGCCGCCGAGAAGCATCTGAAGCCGTCCGGGCCAGCGCACATCGACCGGCCACCGCTCCACGCCGACATCCTCAGCCGGGTAGCCGTAGGTGTTCGAGTCGCCGTAACACAGCACGGTGACCGCGTCCGGGTTAGTCAGCACCGGCCGATGCTAGCCCAGCCCGACACGCCGCTGCGCCACCGAGATGGCCACGCCTTGATCAGGCAGGGAGCTAGCCTCGGTGCTCTACGGCCTAGGCATGGAAGGCTTCACCGGGAAGGCGGGCGGATGAGCGGCGAGGGCGATCCGATCGGGTTCGTGTTCGAGACCGGGCTGCTCAAACGCGCCAAACGCACCGGGTGGTGGATGGCCGGGATCAAAGACCCGGAGAGCATCGCCGAGCACTCCTTCCGCGCCGCGGTCATCGGCGCGGTCCTCGCCGCGATGGAAGGCGCCGACCCGGCGCGGGTGCTGGAGCTACCAGAACTGGCCGACGAAGCTCGCCAAGCGAATGCGCACCTGAGCTTGTGACCGGAAGCACCGCGGCCGCGCCTCCCCGCCGTACAAAGGAATGTTGGTTGCGTCACGAGACACGGCGGGTGAGTCTCGTGACTTCGGTCCGAAGACCGGACGTCAGCGCAGCAGGACGTCGGCGGGTGTCCATGCGTGCCGGCATAGAATTCGGCCCTATGACCAGTGAGCTGGCGCCGCGCGACCACAGGATCTCCGACGTCGAGCGCGAGCGCGCTGTCGAGCAACTTCGTGGCGCGATCGGGCTCGGGCGACTGACGCTGGAGGAGTTCGAGCAGCGGATCGGCTCGATCTACCGGGCGCAGACCCGGGCCGACCTGGAGCCGCTGGTCGCCGACGTGGTCCCCTCGTACGCCCGCGACGTGGCCGAACTGCGGGTCAACTCCGGCAGTGTCAAGCGGGTCGGCCGCTGGGCGCCGCCGCGCCGTCTCGTGGTGAACGTCGGCTCCGGCTCAGTCAAGCTCGACCTCACCCAGGCGCTGCTCGCCCACCCGGAGCTGGAGGTCGACCTGACTCTCAGGTCGGGGTCGGTCAAGATCGTGCTGCCGCCCGGCGGCACCGCCGACGTGGACGATGTGGAGGTGCGCTCCGGCGAGGTGAAGTCGCGCGCCCCGTCGATCCCGGAGCCCGCCAGTTTCCATGTGCGGGTCGCCGGGTCGG
>WHSM01000172.1 GCA_009380105.1 Micromonosporaceae bacterium | reverse complement strand
CGAGCATGCCGCCCGGGCCGAGGAGCACGGGGCACAGGCGGTCCTGGTGACCTGCTCCACCCTGGGCGAGGCGGCCGAGTTGGCGCGCCCCTTCGTGGCGGCGCCGGTGTACCGGATCGACGCGCCGATGGCCGCGCGCTCCGTGGCCATCGGCCCCAGGATCGGGATCCTGGCCACCTTGTCGTCCACCATGGAGCCGACCCGCCGCTTGATCGAACGTGAGGCGCGTGCGCAGGATCGGGCGGTCGAACTGACCGCCTCCGTCTGCGCCGGCGCGTTCGAGGCGCTGCGGGCCGGCCGGCCCGCCGAGCATGACGCGGTCGTCGCCGCCGAGGCGCGGAGACTCGCCGCCGCCGTCGACGTCCTGGTCCTCGCGCAGGCGTCGATGGCGCGGGTGATCGACGCGTTGCCGGCGGGCAGCATCGAAGTCCCCGTGCTGTCCTCCCCCCGCAGTGGAGTCGGCCAACTCACCCAGCCTTCGGACGCTCCGAGCTGACCGGCGAGCACAGCCGGAGGACTAACGGGCGGCAAACCGGGAGGACGTTGGATTCGTATTACCTCGTAGGCGCGCCGGTCGGGGTTGCGCTCGATCGTGAGGAGGACGGCAGATGTCTGCGACACGGTTGTTGCCCACGGTAGGTCTGGCGGCGCTGCTCGGGCTGGTCCCGACTGGGATGGCTTTCGCCCAGCCGGTCGCTCCGGCGTCTTCGCTGGTCGCCGGTCCGGCTCAGGTGCTGGAGCCCGAGCCGGAGCTCGTGCCGGCGAATGATGATCAGGCGACGCCCGCGGTGGCCTCGGGCGGCGGGGTCGACCTGATGGTGTGGGTTGATGAGCGCACGCCTGGCGCCGAGGCGCAGCGGCTGTACGCGACGCGCGCCGACGCCGGCGGTGGGCTGCTCGATCCGGCGGGTATCGCGTTGCCGGAACGGGGCAACGCCCCGGCTGTGGCGTTCAACGGCTCGGTGTTCCTGGTGGTGTACCGGCAGAGCCGGACGGGAGAGGGCACGACGCTGCGGGGTCTGCGGATCACCCCGCAGGGGCAGGTGCTGGACCCGGACGGGTTCTTGATCCGCAACGCGACCGCTGCCGGACGAGGGCTCGCCCCGCCCGCGGTGACCACCGACGGCGCCACCTTCCTGGTGGCCTGGCAGGAGCCTGGCGGTGGGCTGACCTCCTTCACGGTCGCCGCGCGGGTGACTGGTGGCGGCACGGTGCTGGACCCGGAGCCGATCGAGGTGGGTTCCGGAGACAAGAGCGAACCGACTGCGACCGACGTGGGGTTCGACGGGGCGAACTTCCTGGTGGTGTGGGACGAGGGTGATCACTTCAACTTCGCGACCGACATCTTCGCGGCGCGGGTGAGTCCGGCTGGTGCGGTGCTCGACCCGGGTGGTTTTCTGGTCAACGCGGGCCCTGGCAACCAGGAGCAGCCGGCGGTGGCCTGGAACGGGTCGGTGCACCTGGTGGTGTGGGAGGACGGACGAGTCGAGCAGTTCGACGAGGATCTGTGGGGCGCACGGATCACCCCGAACGGCGCGGTGGCCGACCCGGACGGGATCAGGTTGATCGCCGCGGACAACCGGCAGGCCCTGCCCGATCTCGAGTCCAACGGCGCCGACTTCCTGCTGGCCTGGGAGGACAGCCGGTTCACGGGGACGACCAGCGCCGCCCGCATCAGCGGTGACGCGACGGTGCTCGATCCTGGTGGCTTCCCGCTGGCCGCCGGCCCGGACAGCCCGGCGGTCACCTTCCGGGGCGGTAAGTACCTGGTTGCCTGGGCGGGCGCCATGGCGGGTGTCACGGACATCCGCTTCGCCAAGGTCACCTCGGAGGCGAAGGTCCAGCCGTTCGGGGGTGAGCTGGCATCACGGCAGGCCACCGAGCAGTTCGAACCGGATCTCGCCTTCGACGGTCAGCACCACCTCGCGGTCTGGATCGACCACCGGCGGCCGAACGATTTCCGAAACGACTTCGGCGGCGTGTACGCCGCGCGGACAGGCGCCGACGGGACGCCGGTGGACCAGCGCGCGTTCCCGGTCGCCGACACGGACGGTCGCGAGGCGCGGCCGCGGGTGGCCTCCAGCGGCCAGCTGTTCCTGGTCGTGTGGGAGGAGCAGATCGCCGACGAGATTCGCGCTGCCCGGGTGAGCCGGGACGGCCGGGTGCTCGACCCCGGCGGTTTCGTGGTCGCGACCGGCGCGCCGTCCCAGAGTCTCCCGGACGTGGTCGCGCTGCGAAACTCGTTCCTGGTCGTCTGGACGCAGGACGAGGCTCCGACCTGCACCGGCTGCAACAACATCTTCGGCGCACGGGTGACGGGCAACGGCACAGTGCTGGACCCGGATGGGTTCGTGATCGGCGATGACATCGGGGGCACCGGCTTCCCGGCCGCCGCCAGCGACGGCAGCGACGCGCTCGTCGTGTGGCAGGGCTTCACCGGCGTGTCGGGCAGCCGGGTCTCCTCGGACGGCGAGGTCCTGGACCCGACACCGATCAAGATCCTGGCCACCCGCGACGCGCCCGCCGTCGCCTGGCAGGACGGCGTGTACCTGGCCGCGGCGCAGGATCCGGAACGCGACGTGGTCATCGCGGCCCGGGTCACCGGCGCCGGTCAGGTTCTCGATCCCACCGCCATTGTGGTGGGCCCAGCGCCGGGATTTGCGAGGACGGAGGTCGGCTCCACCGGCAGCGCGTTCCTCGTCGCCTGGAGCCGGATCGCGGCACGGGGTCCGGGCGAGGTGCAGGCGGCGCGAGTCACCCCCCCGGGCGAGGTCCTCGATCCGACCCCCGTCGTCATCGCCACCAGCCCGTTCGCGATCCAGCTCGGCAGCGTGGCCACAGTCACTGGCGGGCAGACCCTGGCCGGCTACCGGACCTTCCTCACCGACCCACGGTTCGGCGCCCCACGGGCGATCGGGACGCCGGTCACAGGTTAGCCGAGCAACCACGTGGGACGCGGGACGGGCCGGCTGGTCGGGCCGGCCCGTCCCGCGTCCGGTCAGGTGCCTGTCAACGGCGTCAGCCGCCGTCCTTCCATTGGGCGATCAGCGTGTCGTAGTCGACCGTCTCCGGCTTCCCGCGCTCGTCGCCGAGCTTCGCCACGGGAGCACCCGGCTGGTCGAACCAGTGCTGGGCGTCCCGCTCCGGGTTCAGCTTGGGGGCGCACTTGCCGCCGTAGCCCCGGCGTTGCAGCCGGGACAACACCTCATCCTGGTCCTTGGCGAGGTTGTCCATCGACTGCTGTGGCGTCGTCTCGCCGGTGACGGCAGTGGCCACGTTCTGCCACCACAGTTGGGCGAGCTTCGGGTAGTCGGGCACGTTGGTGCCGGTCTGGGTCCACTGCTCGCGGGCCGGCGAGCGGTAGAACTCGATCAACCCGCCGTACTTGTCAGCGTTCTCGGTGAAGTAGTCACTCCTGATGTCGGAGTCCCGGATGAACGTCAGGCCGGTGATCGACTTCTTCAGCGACACCGTCTTCGAGGTGACGAACTGGGCGTACAACCAGGCGGCGGCCCGGCGTTCCTCGGGGGTGTTCCGCAGCAGGGTCCAGGAACCGGCGTCCTGGTAGCCCAGCTTGTTGCCTTCCTTCCAGTACGTCCCGTGCGGGCTGGGCGCCATCCGCCACTTCGGTGTCCCGTCCGAGTTGACGACCGGCAGGCCCTCCTTGGTCATGTCGGCGGTGAAGGCGGTGTACCAGAAGACCTGCTGTGCGATGGAGCCCTTCGCGGGCACGGGGCCGGCTTCGCTGAAGTTCATTCCGGCCGCCTGCTTCGGCGCGTACTTCTTCAGCCAGTCCACGTACTTGGTCAGCGCGTACACGGACGCCGGGCCATTGGTGTCGCCGCCGCGGCTCACCGACGAGCCGACCGGGCGGCAGCCCTCCACCCGGATCCCCCAGTCGTCAACCGGCAGCCCGTTGGGGATGCCGGGGTCGCCGTTGCCGGCCATGGACAGCCACGAGTCGGTGAAGCGCCATCCCAGGGACGGGTCCTTGCGGCCGTAGTCCATGTGGCCGTAGACCTTCTTGCCGTCGATCTCGCCGTTGCCGTTGACCCTGTTGGTGAAGAAGTCGGCGATGTCCTCGTACGCCGCCCAGTTGACCGGCACGCCCAACTCGTACCCGTGCTCCTGCTTGAACTGCGCCTTGATCTTAGGGTCGGTGAACCAGTCGTAGCGGAACCAGTAGAGGTTCGCGAACTGCTGGTCGGGAAGCTGGTAGAGCTTCTTGTCCGGCCCGGTGGTGAAGCTGCGGCCGATGAAGTCCTCGATGTCCAGCGTCGGGGAAGTGACCTCCTTGCCCTCGCCCTTCATGTAGTCGGAGAGCGGGAACACGTACTTACCGCGGGAGTGGGTGCCGATGAGGTCGGAGTCGTTGACGTACGCGTCGTAGATGTTCTGGTTTCCCTGGATCTGGGTCTGGAGCTTCTCGATGACATCACCCTCCTGGATCAGGTCGTGCTTGACCTTGATCCCGGTGATCTCCGCGAAGGCCTTGGCGAGCTGCTTCGACTCGTATTCGTGGGTCGTGATGGTCTCGGAGACGACGTTGATCTCCATGCCCCGATACGGCTCGGCCGCCTTGAGGAACCACTCCATCTCGGCGAGCTGCTGATCCCGCGACAACGTGCTCGGCGTGAATTCGCTGGTGACCCACTTCCGGGCCGCCTTGCGCCCGTCCTCCTCCTTGAAGTCGCTGCCGGGACCCGTGCACCCAGCCAGGATCAGGCTCAGTGCGGCCACACCGACTGCTGCCAGGCGGCCGCCCCGGAATCCTCCGGGGGCGCCTCGTCTGAACGTCGACAACATCATGTGACTCCTTTCGGTGTGACGTCGGTCCTGTGTCATCCCCAAATTCCAATCACCAGCGCCACCAGCAGCGCGCTGAGCAACGCCAGCCACATCGACAGGTCGGTGACGGCGATCCACACCGCCAGCACCACGGCGGCGCTGATCAGGCCGATGTAGAGCCGGTCCCCCCGGTCGGTCTCGATGCGCAGGAAACCGCGCCTGGCCACCGGCGGCGACAGCTTCCCCCACACCGCCATGCCGGACAGCAGCAGCGCCAGACCGGTGAACACCATCGCCGTGGGAAGGGTCCACACCATCCACTCGAGCATCGTCAGACCCTCCCGAGCGCGAAGCCCTTGGCGATGTAGTTGCGCACGAACCAGATGACGATCGCTCCCGGCACGATCGTCAACACCCCCGCCGCCGCGAGCAGCCCCCAGTCGACGCCCGTCGCGCTGACAGTGCGGGTCATGGTGGCGGCGATCGGTTTGGCGTCGACCGAGGTGATGGTCCTGGCGATCAGCAGCTCCACCCAGCTGAACATGAAGCAGAAGAACGCGGTGACACCCAACGCGGAACGGATCATGGGAAGGAAGATCCGCACGAAGAACCGCGGCAGGGAGTAGCCGTCGATGGCGGCCGTCTCGTCGATCTCACGCGGGATGCCGGACATGAATCCTTCGAGGATCCAGACCGCGAGCGGCACATTGAACAGCATGTGCGCGATGGCGACGCCGAGGTGGGTGTCGAAGAGCCCCACGCTCTGGTAGATCTGAAAGAACGGCAGGAGGAACACCGCCGGCGGCGCCATCCGGTTCGTCAGCAACCAGAAGAACAGGTGCTTGTCGCCGGCGAATCGGAACCGGGAGAAGGCGTACGCCGCGGGGACCGCCACCACGAGGGACATCACCGCGTTCAACGACGTGTAGATGATCGAGTTCAGATAGCTCGAATACCACTCTGACTGACTGAAGAACGTCGCGTAGTTGTCGAACGTCACCCGCTCCGGGATGACCGAGAAGCTGCCCAGGATGTCTTCGTTCGGCCGGATCGACATGCCGAACATCCACAGGATCGGAAGCATGAGCGTGGCCGCGTACAGCCAGAAAACCGCACGCGCCCACGGCAGTTGCCGGCGGGCGTTTGCCGCCACCGCAACCGGCGGCGGCGCGCCATTCTCCACGACGGTCACTCCGCTCACCTCCTGGTCCTCGTCAGCGCGGTGAAGAAGACGAAACAGACCACCTGCACGACGAGGAAGTACAGCAACGAGAAGGCGCCCGCCTTCCCCAGGTCGAACTGACCGACGGCGATCTTCGACAGCAGGATGCTCAGGAACGACGTGGCGTTGCCGGGCCCGCCTCCGGTCACCACGAATGGCTCGGTGTAGATCATGAAGCTGTCCATGAAGCGGAGCAGGATCGCGATGGTCAGCACACCCCGCAGCCGCGGCAGCTGGATGTGGCGGAAGACCGCCCAGCCGGAGGCGCCGTCGATCTGGGCGGCCTGGAAGTAGGGGTCGGGTATCGAACGCAACCCCGCGTACGCCAGCAGCGCGACCAGCGGCGTCCAGTGCCAGACGTCCATCAGCAGGACCGTGATCCACGCGTCGGTGGCGTCCAGGGTGTAGTTGAACGACACGCCCAGCACGTTGTTGACCACCCAGCCGCCGAGCCCGATGTCGGAGCGGGCGAAGATCTGCCAGATGGTGCCGACCACGTTCCACGGAATGAGCAGCGGCAGCGCCACCACGACCAGCGCCACCGACATCCACACCCCACGCCGTGGCATCGCCACCGCGATGGCCACACCGAGTGGGATCTCCAGCAGCAGAACCTGCAGTGAGAACATCACCGTGCGCAGGAAAGCGCCCCAGACCTGGTCGTCGCGCGCGACGCTGCGGAACCACTCCAACCCCACGAAGATCCGGTCGTTGTACGTGAAGACGTCCTGCACCGAGTAGTTGACGACCGTCATCAGCGGGATCACCGCGGTGAAGGCGACCGACACCACGACCGGGAGCACGAGGAGCCAGGCCCGGTTGTCCTTCGGCCTGGTCTCCACCGGGCCGTCGGTCGCCCGCGCGTCGCGGGTCCGCGCGTCAACCGCCTGGGCGTCCGGGGGCCCGGTGGCCAGCTCGCCGGCGACGGCGGCGCCAGCGACCGTGGCGACGGATCGGTGATCTGTCACGCCACGTCCCTCCCTTCCAGCGCGACGAGCGATCCACATCGGACCGCGTCCCGGAACAGGAACGCCCGGCCTGCGACGAAGTGGAGATGCGCGGCAGCGCCCGCGGCATGCCGGGCGTGCGCGTCCACCTTGGCGGTCAGGGGGTGTCCGCCCGCCTCGGCGTTCACCAGCTGGTACGCCCCCATGCGATCCACGCCGGTGACCCGCGCCGGCAGCCCCGGCATCGTCGGGGCGGAGCTGATCTGCACGAACTCCGGCCGCACGCCGACCCGCACCGGCCCTGCCGGAAGGTCGCCGGAGTCTCCCACCGCGCGCCCCACAACCGCCTCGCCCACGCGGACCACACCGTCGACCAGCTCGGCGGGAATCATGTTCATGCCGGGCGAGCCGATGAAGTGGCCGACGAACTCGTGCGCCGGTGACAGGAACAGCTCGGCCGGCCCTCCGGCCTGCACCACCGCCCCGTCCTTGAGGATCACCACCTCGTCAGCGAAGGTGAGCGCCTCGGTCTGGTCGTGCGTGACGTAGATGAGCGTGTGCCCGGTGTCGCGATGGATCTCTTTCAGCTTGCTCCGCAGCGTCCACTTCAGCGCCGGGTCGATGACCGTGAGCGGCTCGTCGAGCAACACCGCCGCCACATCGGGGCGGACCAGTCCCCTCCCCAGACTGACGATCTGCTGGCGGCCTGGATCCAACCGGCGTGCTCTGCGGTCGAGCTGGGCGTCCAGGCCGAGCAGGCGGGACACGTTGCGTACCCGCCGGTCGATGTCCGCCTTGGGATGCCGACGGTTGCGCAGCGGAAACGCGAGGTTGTCGTACACCGACATGCCCTCGTAGAGCACGGGGAACTGGAAGACCTGGGCGATGTTGCGACGTGCGGGGGCCACCCCGGTCACCTCGCGGTCACCGAACCAGATCCGCCCCACCGTCGGGGTGAGCAGGCCGGAGACGATGTTCAGCAGGGTGGTCTTGCCGCATCCGCTCGGGCCGAGCAGCGCGTACGCCTTCGCGCTCTCCCACGTCCAGGTCATCGGCCGCAGGGCCCATGTCTTGCCACCGTCGTAGCTGTGGCCCACCCCTTCCAGGCGAATGTCAACCACCCAGATCGACCTCCATCGCCGACGATGCGAGCAGCCGGCGGTCGACCGCGTCGAAGACGAAGACGTGCCCGGGGTCCACGAAGACCGCGGCCGACTCCCCGGGAATGAACGACTGTGTCCCGGGCAGCTCAGCGACCAGGTGCCGTCCACCATCGAGCACGAGATGCAGGAAGGTGGCGCTGCCGGTCACCTCCGCGACCCGGACCTCTGCGGGAAACTCGAGGTCAGCGGGGCCGTTCCGCTCGATCCGCACCTGGTGCGGACGCACCCCGAGGGTGACGTGGCGACCAGACGAGTGGGCGCCCGGAGCGGGGAACGAGGCGCCGAGGCACTCGATGTGACCGTCGCGGACGACGCCTGGCAGGAGATTCAGAGGAGGGGCGCTGAGGGTCGCGGCCACCGCCAACGTCGGAGGCCGGTCGTACGCGTCCGCCACGTCGCCCACGTGCTGGACGCGGCCCTCACCGAGCACCACGGTCGGCGCCGCGAAGGCCAGCGCCTCGGCGGGCTCGGCGGTGGCGTAGAGGACCGCGCCCCGCGAGTCGCGGAACATGCTCTTGAGGTCGGCGCGCAACTGCTCCCGCAGTTTGTAGTCAAGGTTGGCGAGCGGCTCGTCGAGCAGCAGCACGTCGACCGGCCGCGCCAGCGCCCGCGCCATGGCGGTCCGCTGCTGCTGGCCGCCCGACAGCTCGGCCGGCTTGCGCCGCAGCAGCGACTCGATGCCCATGAGCTCGGCGACCTCATGCACCCGGTGATCGATCCTCGACTTCGGGAAGTCGCGCGCCAACCTGAGCGGAGAGGCGATGTTCTCGTACACCGACAACGAGGGGTAGTTGATGAACTGCTGATACACGAACGCCACGGACCGCTTCCGCACCGACACGGAGGTGACGTCCTCCCCGTT
>WHSM01000038.1 GCA_009380105.1 Micromonosporaceae bacterium | reverse complement strand
GGGACGGGCCCGCTCGACGACTTCGCTGGTTCCGGCCACCAAGCCGCCACACTCACCGCTGGTCGCGCGGCCGCCGCTGGGCATGATGTCGGCGCGGCGGCGCGCCGCCGTCGTGGTTCCAATTCACTTGGTGGTACGAGACGCTAGCCGCGCTCCGACCTGCCCGACGCTAGCGCTCGTCGCCGCCGTCGCGATCTGGAGCCCCAGCCACGTGATCCCCACGGACCCCGGGGCGGGGCTCGTCGTCTGCCCGCGCACGCCGCGCCGCAGTCTCCGCCAGCACCCGCTCAGCCCGCTCCCGCTCCTCCGGCGTCGACTCCCTCGGCCTGGTCATGCCAGCATCTCCCAAGGGCCCAGGCCCTCCGCCGCGTACGTCCGCAGCTCGTCGAGGTCGTCCGATGTGTAGCCGGCCGGCACAGCGGAGATGAGGTCGGAGACACCCAGGCTGACGACCCGCACGTCGCTGGGCAACGCCTTCACCGCCGCCAGTCCATACTCGACGCCGTCGGCGATGTCGCCGGAAGTGACCAGTGCCCGGACGTAGTAGATCCTCGCGTCGGCGAGCCACACCGGCAGGGGACGCAGGATCGTCTGGGCCTCCTCGTGGGCACGGTCAGCGTCTTGGCGTCCCCCGATCCGGCATTCCAGGTAGTTCCTGAATGAGACGGTCCGTTCGACAGGACCGGCTGGCTTGCGTGTCTCCGCGTCGGGGAGTTGGTCGACGACGCGACGCATGCCGTCGAGGGCGGTGCGGCCGTCCCGCAGGTTGCCGGTGAGGCCATGGACGTGCACGAGCGCGCTGTACGCCTCCAACGCCCCAACCGTCGCCGACTTGGACAGGGACAGCGCCTCCTCGACGCTGTCGACGGTCTCGCGGACCGTGGTGCCCTCGTAGATGCCGCGCGACGCGGCGCGGCCGCGGGTGTACACCCGGGTAGCGGTGTCCTTTGAGCGGTCCGACAACTCGATCGACGTCCGGTACCAGTTCCGGGCGGTGGCGACGTCGCCCCGGTTGCCGATGTACAGGCCGTACAACTGGCCGAGGTGCGCGACCGCGCGGAGCAGGTCCGGGGTGCGGCCATGCTCGATGATCCGGTGCCGGGCGATCAGCATCTGCGCCTGCAGAGAGTGCCCGTACTCGATCGACGGGTCGGTGACCAGACGCCGGGAGTAAAGGTCCACAGCGGCGTCCCAGTCCTCGTTGGCGTCGGCGGCGTCTAGCAGCCCGTGGCGGACCACGTCGGCGAGGGCTTGGGCGCCGGCGATGCCGCCGACTGCCACCGCCGCCGTGGCGCTTTTCATGAGGGCCCTACGTCGCATGTTGTTGTCCTCTCCGTCGATCTCCAGCAGCAGCGTCAGCAGCGGCGTCGTGCCTAGCGCCTCGTCGATCGCGACGATCAGGTCGAGCGTCGGTGGACGTTCGCCGGTTTCGACGTGCCCGAGTTTCGCCTTGCTGCAGTACACGCGGGCCGCTAGGCCGCCGAGGCTGCAACCGGCGGCCACTCGCAACGATCGCAACAGTGCCCTGTATTCATCCATGGTCGCTCGCCATGTGTAGACGGATGTAGACGGTTATGGACTCCCACGTCACGGGGTGTAGGGGTGAGGCTACCCCCACGGGCGTGACGGGGGAGATCCCGCTCTCTCCCCCACGTCCCCCAACTGGGAGGCGAACAGAATGCAGGCGTCGGAGACCCGGCCGTTGCCCTATGGCGGCGACGTGGCCGTGGCCAAGACCATCGCGGCGGCCCACCGACCGAGAGGCCGACGCCGGAAACGGTGCCTCATCTGCCGCGCCCCGTACCCATGCGACGAAGCGACAGACGCGCGGAGGGTCATCGATGCTCGCCAGTAAACCGACAGGTCCGCGTGAGCCAACCGACACCGAACTCGGGGGCTGGAGTCTCCTGGCACTCGGCCTGGTCGTCCTCCTGTTCGTGGGAGGTGCGTTGGGATGGCTGTGACACCGGCGCCAGACGAGTTCCCGTTGCGTGGTCTGCTGCTGTGCCGGGCGTGCCGCCGGTGGATGATCCCCATCCGGTACGTGAACCCGGAGTGGACCCGCGCCTACTCATGCGGTGCCAACTGCGGGCAGCCGGACCTGATCGCGGAGGCGGTGGAGGATCATCTGCTGCTGGGCGCGTTGGTGCGCGGCATCGTCACCACCCTCGACCGCGGCTGGGTCGGCCCAGCGGTCACCCCAGACGAGATGAGCCGCTGGCGTCAGGCCGACCCGTCGGACAAACGTGCCGCGATGTGCTCGGCGTACATGCGGGTTGAGGTGACCGCCGCTGGGGAGTTGCGTCCCGTGTGGCGGCACCTGCCCGCACCGCCACCGGCGGAGCCGGCGTTGACGGGAGCCGCGTCATGCCCGTAGCTGAGACCGCCACCGCGCCGTCGCCGGCACCGTGCGAGAACTGCGGCGGGCCCGTCGTGTGGATCGAGGTCAGCTATACGCACATTGACCAGGACGGCGACATCGCCGGGTGGGTGTGCCCACCGCCGCGCATGACGCTCGCCAGGCCAGCGCTGCTCCCGCCAGCACACAGACGTGGGCGTGGGCGCCCACTACCCCGCCCGCACCTTCAACAGCCCTGAGGAGGTCCAGCCATGCCCGCAGTTCCGGCCCTGGGGCCGATCGTCGACACAGCCGACCGGTTCGCCCTGGCAAGACCCCACACCTCCCACACCGGGTCCGACGAGGAGCCGTCGCCGCCTGGTGTCCGCCCGTTCGGTCTCCGGTTCGCCGCCGACCCGCTCACCGGCGACGCGCCGCTCCCATCGTGGCGGTACGACCCCGAACGCCAACTCGCTGTCGACCCGGGCAACGGCGCGCCGTGGTACCGGAGCCTCGTTGACATGACGATGAAGACGACCGGGTACTCCACGGACGGTGGCAGTAGCACCGGCAACGAGGAGTACCGCCCCGACTACCTCTCCGAAGAGTCGGCCTGATGACCGTCCTGGTGCTCGCTGAGGAGTGCGACCCGACCGCCGACGCTGTCGTCCACGCGCTCCAGCAGCGTGAGGTCCCCGTGTTCCGGTGCGACACCAGCTGGTTCCCCGTCCGGCTGAGCGTCGACGCCGTGCTCGGCGAGACCGGATGGGCGGGCGCGTTGCGCACTGAGCACCAGGAGGTGGCGCTGTCGGGGCTGCGGTCGATCTGGTACCGCAGCCCCACAGCGTTCGTGTTCCCCGGCGGCCTGTCCGGCCCGGAGCGCCGCCACGCCGCGCTGGAGGCGAAACTCGGCCTCGGTGGGGTCCTGTGGTCCCTGCCTGTCCTGTGGGTAAACCACCCCGCGAAGGCGGCGGACACGTACAAGCCGACCCAGCTGCACGTGGCGCGCCGGCTCGGTCTGACGGTCCCGCGCACGCTGGTCACCAACCGTCCCGAGGCTGTGCTGCGGTTCGCCGCCACGTGCGATGGCCGGGTCGTCGTCAAGCCGCTCGGCTCCGCGTCGATCGTCGAAGCTGGCGGCCGGCGTCCGCTCTATACCCGGCCGCTCAACGCCGACGACCTGGTCGACCTTCACGGTGTCGAGGTCACGGCGCACCTGTTCCAGCAGCGCATCGACAAGGCGTGCGAGGTCCGGCTCACCGTGATCGGGGGCCGCATGCTCGCCGCGGCGATCCACGCCGGCAGCGACGCCGCCCGCGCCGACTTCCGCGCCGACTACGGGGCTCTGACCTACGACACTGTCGACGTGCCAGGCCCGGTGGCGGCCGGCCTGCGGGCGTTCATGCGCCACTTCGGCCTCGTTTTCGGCGCTTTCGACTTCGCGGTGGACGAGGCTGGCACGTGGTGGATGTTCGAGTGCAACCCCGGCGGGCAGTGGGCGTGGATCGAGGACACCACGGGCCTGCCGATCACTGAGACTCTCGTGGACCTACTCCAGGAAGGCAAACCATGATCGACTGGCAGCCCCGCGCGAAGGAGTACGCCGCCGGCCTCGCCGAGTCCGAGGCCATCACGGACCCGGCGTGGCTCGCCGCGTTCGAAGCCACGCCCCGGCACGTGTTCGTGCCCCGGTACTGGGGCTCTCGACGAATACAACGCGCCGACACACATCGTCGACGGCGTCGATCCCGAGCAGCGAGACCAGTGGCTCGACGCGGTGTACTCCGACACGTTCCTCGCCACCCAATGGACCGACGGCGTGATCACCAGTTCCGCGTCCCTGCCCAGCCTCGTGTCAGCGATGCTGCACCTCCTCGACGTGCACGACGGGCAGCAGGTTCTGGAGATCGGCACCGGCACCGGGTACAACACCGCCCTGCTGTGCCACCGCGTCGGCGACACCCGCGTGGCCAGCGTCGAGATCGACCCAACGCTCGTGGATGATGCGCGCGACCAGCTCGCCGGCCTGCGCCTAGAGCCACTCCTCGTCGCCGGGGCCGGGGCGCCGCAGGCAGGGCCGTACGACCGCGTCCTGTCCACATGCGCGTCACCAGGCATCCCCGCAGCGTGGATCGAGCAGCTCGCCGACGGTGGGGTGATCGTCGCGCCGTTCACGTTCGGCGGCGCCCTCGCCAAGGTCACCAGGACCGGGTCGGGTGAAGTGTCCGGCTGGTTCGACACCGAGCACGCCTGGTTCATGCCGCTCCGCCCAGCCGGCGCCACAGGCCCGGCGGGTCTCCTTGTGGACCTCCCCGACCCGGCGGCGCCCGCGGCCATCCACGAGAACGACTCCACTGTGGACCTGGACACGCTGCAGGATCCTGACTTCCGGCTATGGCTATGCCTGCACCTGCCCGAGGCGCGTCTCGTGCCCGTCGTCTCTGACGACCTGAGCGCCCACACCGGGTTGATCGTGCACACCGCCACCCACCGGGCCGATTACACCATCGACGCCGATGGTCAGGGACGCGTCATACAGGACGACCGGAGGCTGTGGGACACCGTGGAAGCCGCGTGGCGCGCCTGGCACGCCCACGACGCGCCCAGCCGGGAGCGGATCGGCATCACAGCCCGCGCTGACGGAGTCCAGCGGGCGTGGCTCGACACCCCAGACTCCGGGGTCACCTGGCCGTTGCCGCTGTAGGTGACTCCGCAGGCACCGCTGCCTGTTCGGGCACGACGAGTTGCCCGTGGCGCTGTGCCGGCGCGCTGCTACACCGGTCGCGCGGCTTCCGTCACGGTCGACGACACTGCAGCCGGGCACGCGGAGCAGCTCGCCCGCTCACACCACTGGCCGGCCGTCCTCCGGGACGTGCCGACGCTGTGGCCGGAGCGGCCCTGACCCATGCCTCCATGGGTCAGGGCCGCCCTCTCCGGGGGGTGGAATCAAGCCTCAGCCTCCGGCGAGCCAGTCGATCAGCTCACCGCCCTTCTGCCAGATGGTGATGGCGGCCAGCACCCCGAACAGCACCACGGCCCAGAGCAGCGCCAGGGTCCGGCCGGTCGTGATCCGGATCGGCTTGGGGAGCACCCGCCGGTTGAGCAGGATCAGCAGCGCCGAGTAGATCACCATCATGCCGCCGCCGACGCTGGCGGAGATCACCAGCAGGATCAGCGGCTGGTCCATGCCGACCAGCAGGATCAGGCAGCCGACCAGCACCAGGCCCCACACCAGCGCGAAGTAGATGCGGCTCTCCGACCAACGGGAGTCGCGGAAGTACGCGGTCTTCAGCACATCGGCGGCCAGCCGGCTGGTGTAGTCGACGATGCCCATCGCCGCCGCGAACAGCGACAGCGCGCCGATCACCCAGAACAGCGCGCCGAACCACGGCGCGACGACGTCGTTCAACACCTGGCCCTCGACCTGCAGGAACCCGATGTCGTCGGGGAGGTCCTCCCGGCCGAACACCGTCGAGTACGCCAGCATCGACATGAACACGATCGAGATGAACGTGATCAGCACGAACGTGACCAGCTGCTCGATGTTGGCCATCCGCCACCAGCGCTGCCAGCGCGACAGGTTCTCCTGGTTCGGCTCGAACACGTACCCGATGGAAGGGGCCGCGATCTCGTCCTTGCCAGTGATCGGGCTGACCAGCCGCGCGATGTGGGCGCCCATGCCGTACTGCTTGTCGCGGATCCAGTTGCTCTGGCACAGGTTCTGGCCGCCGCCGGCGCCGGCGAAGGCGAGCGCGCCGAGGATCAGCGCGAAGCCGAGTTGCTCGGCGGGGAAGCCGGGCGCGGTGACGGTCCTGGGCAGCTCCCCCCACGCCTCAGCGGAGATCGCGAAGACCACGGCGCCCACGATGAGCAGGAGCACCAGGCCGACCTTGGCGAACTCGACCCGCTCCAGCGCGGTGTAGACGACGGGCGCGAGCGTCAGCCCGGCGCCGATCACGAGCAGCATGCCGATCGCGATCCAGCGAGCTTCGCCGCCGAAGAGGTACGTCAGCATGCTGGCGGAGCTGGTCGCCCAGCCCGGCCAGAGGTTCGCGAAGTACACCATGATCGCGAAGACCAGGCCCCAGTGCTTCCAGAACCTGCTGAAGCCGGTCAGCGCGGTCTCCCCGGTGGCCAGGGTGTACCGCTCGATCTCCATGTTGATGAAGAACTGGGTGGCCAGGCCGACCAGCGCGGCCCATAGGAACACCAGCCCGATCTGGGACGAGATGTACGGCCACAGGATGAACTCGCCGGAGGCGATGCCCACGCCGGCCGCGATCACCCCCGGCCCGATGATCCGCCTGACCGAGGACGGGGGTGGTGGCAGGTCCCGCACCTCGACCGGCGGCAGATGCTTGGTCGGGAACGCGGCTGCCACGTCGGTTGTTGCCATCGCGATCTCCTCCTCACGGTTGCTCGGCCGGCCCGGAAGTGGGCTCCGACCGGCCGTTGACGTCATTCGGGGACGCGCTCAGCCAGTCGACGACCTGCTGGACGATTCGACTGGGGGGCGCGTTGATGTCGACCGTCACGCCGTCCTCGTCGGCGGCGAGCGGCTCCAGGGTGTGGTACTGCGAGGGCAGCAGCCCCGCCGGCCAGAAGTGGCCCTCGCGGCCCTCCACTCGCTGCGCGACCAGGTGCGGCTCCCCCGACAGGTGCACGAAGCGGACCCGGCCGCTGGCCTCCCGCAATATGTCGCGGTACGACCGGCGAAGCGCCGAGCAGGCCACCACGGTGTGGCTGGGCTGCAGACTGAGCCAGTCCCGCACCGCCCGCAGCCACGGCTCCCGGTCCTCGTCGTCGAGCGGGACGCCCGCCGCCATCTTGTCGATGTTCGCGCGCGGGTGAAGATCGTCTGCTTCTGCGTACGACCAGCGCAGACGCTCGCCGAGCAGCGCCGCCACCGTGCTTTTGCCGGCGCCGGCGACGCCCATGACGATCAGGCGGGTGGGGTGCCTTGTCACGGTTCGCTCCTGTGCGTGTTCACAGGAGGATGGCACAAAGGTAATATCTTTGTGAAGAGACTGGTCGTACCTTTATGGGGGACTGCCGCTCGACGCCAGGGCACGCGCTAACCTCGCGCCAGGCCTGACGTGACCACGACGCGCGGTCGGGGGTGTGAATGAGCGAGGCGGGTCGGCAGGAAGCGCCGGTGCTGCACAGCACGGTGCTCGACACCCTCGGCATGGAGATCACGAACGGGCGGCACAGCCCCGGCGACGCGCTCACCCTGGAACGCCTGCAACGACGCTTCGGCGTCTCCCGCACCGTGATGCGGGAAGCGATGCGGATCCTGGAGTCGATGAACCTGGTCCGCTCCCGGCGACGGGTCGGCATCGTGGTGCGGCCGAGGAGGGAGTGGCGCGTCTTCGACCCGCGGGTGATCCGCTGGCGGCTGGACGGCCCCGGCCGGGCCGAGCAGCTGCGCACGCTCACCGAGCTGCGGGTCGCGGTGGAGCCGCTGGCCGCCGCGAGCGCGGCCCGGCACGCCAGCGACGCCGAAGGCGACCAGATCGTCGAGTTGGCCGCTCAGCTACGCCGGCTCGGCGAGGCCAGTGAGCTGGAGGCGTTCCTGAAGGTCGACGTCGCCTTCCACTCGCTGCTGTTGAGCGCCTGCCGCAACGAGATGTTCACGGCGCTGACCGACGTGGTCGCGGAGGTGCTCGCCGGCCGCACCCACCACGGCCTGATGCCGAGCCCGCCCCGGCCGGTCGCGCTCGACCTGCACCAGGAGGTGGCGCGGTGCGTCCGCGTCGGCGACCCGCGCGGAGCCGAGACGGCCATGCGCGACCTGGTGGAAGAGGTCCGCGACGCGATCGACCACCTCGAACCCGGCGACACCTGACACGCCGCCCGCCCGCAGGGGGTCATTCGCGTCTTCGTTGGAGTTTCTCCAGGGTGTGGCGGGCGGTGCCCCAGATGCCGCGCCGGAACAGCAGCACCACGAGGACGAAGATCGACCCGGTGACGATGCCGATCTCTTCGAATCCGGCGTCGGAGAGGAAGTACTCCAACTGGACGACGAGGTACGCGCCGATGACGCTGCCCCAGAGGGTGCCCATGCCGCCGAGGACGACGATCATGACGGCTTTGCCGGAGGTGGTCCAGTAGACCTCCTGCAGGGAGGCGAAGCCGTGGCTGATGGCGAACAGGCCGCCGGCCAGGCCGGCGAGGGAGGCGGAGATGACGAAGACACCGAGCTTGTACTGGTGGACCGGGTAGCCCAGGGCGCGTGCCCGGGAGGGGTTGTCGCGGATCGCGACCAGGACCCGCCCGAACGGGGAGCGCACCACCCGCCAGGCGGCGAGCAGCCCGAGCAGGATGAACGGCAGCCCGGCGTAGTAGAAGAAGAACGGGTCGGACAGATCCATGTTGAACAGTTCGCGGGCCGGGCCGACCAGACCGTTCTCGCCGCCGGTGACCGACCGCCACTGGTTGGCCAGGAAGAAGATCATCTGGGCGAAGGCGAGGGTGACCATCGCGAAGTAGATGCCGGTGCGTTTCACCGCCAGGTAGCCGATCGGCACCGACAGGACCGCGGCCGCGACCATGCCGGCGAGCACCGCGAGCGGGAACGGCGCGCCGGTTTGCAAACTCACCAGGGTGGCGGTGTACGCCGCCGTGCCCCAGAACGCGGCGTGGCCGAAGGACAGCAGCCCGGTGTAACCGAGCAGCAGGTCCACCGACACCGCCAGCAGCGCGAAGCACGCGATGTCGAACGCGATCGGCGGGTACATCACCCACGGCATGGCGAGCGCCGCGGTCAGGCCGACGGCCAGCAGCAGCCACCGGATCGCCGGCCGCGCGCCCGCGGCTCGCTCAGCCGCCCCGCCCCGAGTCGTCCCCGAGGCGGCGCGGGCCATCTCGGCGATGCTCATGGCTCGCTCCTCGCTTCGCGGCTCACGTGAGCACCTCCTCGCGCCCGAACAGCCCGGTCGGCCGCCACAACAGCACCACGGCCATCAGGATGAACACCAGGATCTGCGAGGCCGCCGGCACGTAGAGGTTGCCCAGCGCCTGCACCATGCCGATGGCGAACCCGGCCACCACCGCCCCGAAGATCGACCCGAGGCCGCCGATCACCACCACCGCGAACACCGTGATGATCAGATCGGCGCCCATCGCCGGGTGCACCGCCCGCATCGGCGCGGCGAGCACCCCGGCCAGGCCGGCCAGCCCGATCCCGAACCCGAACACCGGCGTCACCCACCGGCCCACGTCGATGCCCAGCGCGCGGGTCAGCTCCGGCCGCTCCGTGGCCGCGCGGATGATCATCCCCACCCGGGTGCGGGCCAGCACCAGCCACACCGCCACGCACACCACCAGCGCGAAGACGAGCACGAACACCTGATACCTCGGGTACTCGAACAGGCCCAGGTTCAGCGACCCGTCCAGCAACGCCGGCCGGGAGTACGGCTTGGACTGCGTGCCGTACTGCGACTTCACCGCGTCCTGCAGGATCAACGCCAGGCCGAAGGTCAGCAGGAAGTTGTACAGCGGGTCGAGGCGGGTCAGCCGGTGCACGAACGCCCGCTCCAACACCATCCCCACCACCGCCAGGCCGACCGGGACGATCAGCAGCGCCAACCAGAAGTTCACCCCCGCCTCAGTCAGCAGCAGGTACGCCCCGAAGGCGCCCAGCATGTAGAACGCGCCGTGGGCGAAGTTCACCACCCGCAGCATCCCGAAGATCACGGCCAGGCCGAGGGCGAGCATCGCGAGGAACCCGCCCCCGACCAGACCATTGAACAGCTGTTGCGTGACGTCAACCATGGGTCAGATCAGCCCATCTGACACTGGGTGTCCCCGACTGGGGCGAACGCCTTGTCGGCCGGGATGGTGGAGACGATCTCCTCGTAGTCCCATTCCTCGGAGACTTCGCTCTTCTCCTTGACCTTCGCCAGGTACGCGTCGTGGACCATCCTGTGGTCCTCGGCGCGGATCTTGCCGTTGCGGGCGAAGACATCGTCGAACTCGTACCCCTCCAACTCCTTGACGACGGCGTCGGACTCGTCGGTGCCGGCGCGCTCCACAGCCTCCAGGTACTGCAGCGCCGCGGAGTAGTTGCCGGCGTGCGCGAACGACGGCCGGGTGTCGGTCTTGGCCTGGAACCGGTCGGCCCACTTGCGGTTCTTGTCGTCGAAGTTCCAGTACCAGGCGTCGGTGAAGGTGACTCCTTCGAACGCCTCCACGCCGAGCGAGTGGATGTCGGTGATGAACATCAGTCCGACCGCCAGGCCGACGCCCTTGTCCGCCAGCTTGAACTCGTTGTACTGCTTGACCAGGTTCACCAGGTCGCCGCCGGCCTGCATGGTGCCGATCACGTCCGGCTTCGGGTTCAGCTTCGGCGCCTTGAGCAGGAACGTGGAGAAGTTGTCGTTCGGGAACGGCGTCGGGTCGCTCTTGATCACGTTGCCGCCGCCGGCCTCGACCGCCGCGGTGAAGCTCTTGTTCATGTCCTGGCCGAAGGCGTAGTCCGGGTACACGATGTACCAGTTCTTCGCGCCCTCCTGCGTGAGCGTCGTGCCGGTGCCGTACGCCAGCATGTAGGTGTCGTACGCGTAGTGGAACGTGTACTTGTTGCACGACTTGCCGGACAGCTCCGTGGTCGCGGCGCCCACGTTGATGTGGAGCTTCTTCTTCTGCTTGGCGACGTTGGCCACGGCGAGCGCGGCAGAGGAGGTCGGCACGTCGAGGATGATGTCGGCCTGTTGCCGGTCGTAGAGCTCGGCGGCCTTGGAGTTGGCGAGGTCAGGCTTGTTCTGGTGGTCGGCGCTGACTACCTCGATGTCCTTGATCGCGGAGTCGGGGTGCTTCTTTTTGAAGTCCGCGATGGCCATATTGACCGCTTCGACGGAGTTCTTCCCGGACAGGTCGGCGTACACGCCCGACTGGTCGTTGATGACGCCGAGCACCACCTTGTCACCCGAGATCTTGCCGCCACCGCCGCCCGGGCCACCCTGACCGCAGCCGGTCAGCACCAGGGCCGCCGCGGCGAGCACCGCCGCGGACCGTCCCGCAACACTTCGCATGGGTTCCTCCTCTCGCCCGCGGGCCCGCGGGCGCGCATGTGTCATCAGATTCCGAGGTACGCGAGCAGCTCGGACTCCCGTTCGCGGACCTCGGCGTTGTCCAGGGTCTCGGCGATCCGGCCCTCGGCGAGCAGGTAGTGCCGGTCGGCGACAGTGGCGGCGAAGTGCACGTTCTGCTCCACCAGCAGCACCGTGCCGCCGTGCGCCTTCACCTCGCGGATGATCTCCCCGATCCGGCGCACCACCACCGGCGCGAGCCCTTCGGTGGGCTCGTCGCACACCAGCAGCTGCGCCCCGGTGCGCAGCACCCGCGCCATGGCGAGCATCTGCTGCTCCCCGCCGGACAGGCGCGTGCCGGGGAACCGCCGCCGCTCGGCCAGCACCGGGAACGTGTCGTACACCCGCCGCAGCGACCACGGATCCGGCCCCACCGGCGGGGCCAGCGTCAGGTGCTCGGCGACCGACAGCGACGCGAAGATGCCCCGGTCATCCGGCACCCATCCCAGGCCGAGGCGCGCGCGCCGGTAGGTCGGCAGCCGCGCCAGATCCCGGCCCAGGAACTCCACCAGGCCACGCTGCTGTGTGTGCAACCCCATCAGGCACCGCAGCAGCGTCGACTTGCCAGCGCCGTTGCGGCCGACCAGGGTCACCACCTCGCCTTCCGCGACGTGCAGCGACACGTCGCGCAGCACCTGCGCCTCGCCGTAGCCGGCGGACAGCGACTCAATGCGCAGCATCGGGCTCTCCCAGATAGGCGGCGACCACCTGCGGGTCGTCGCGGACCTCGGCGTACTCGCCCTCGATCAGCACCTGGCCCAACTGCAGCACGGTGACCCGGTCGGCCAGGCTCGCCACGACGTTCATGTTGTGCTCCACCAGGACCACGGTGCGGCCGGCTCGGACCCGCCCGATCAGCTCCACGGTGCGGTCCACGTCCTCGGCGCCCATCCCGGCGGTGGGCTCGTCGAGCAGGAGCACCTTCGGGTCCAGGGCCAGCGCGAGCGCCAGTTCCAAGGCCCTTTTCTGTCCGTACGGCAGGGTGTCGGCCGGCACCGTCGCGGCGTGCTCCAGCCCCACGCTGGCCAGCAGTTCCTCGGCCCGGTCGGCGTGCTCGATGAGCAGCCGGTCCGAACGCCAGAACATGAAGCCCTGCCCGGCCCGCCCCGCCAGCGCCAACTCGACGTGCTCACGCGCCGTCAACATCGGGAACAGATTCGTGATCTGAAATGACCGGGCGACTCCCAGCCTGGCGATCTGCTCCGGAGCCAGGCCCGTGATGTCCCGGTCGCCGAGGAGGATCTGGCCCGCCGACGGCGCGATGAAGCCGCTGAGCAGGTTGAACAGCGTGGTCTTCCCGGCGCCGTTCGGCCCCACCAGAGCGTGCACGGAGCCCTCTGCCACCGAGAGATCGACGCCGTCGACCGCCCGGAATCCCCGGAACTGCTTGGCCAGTCCTCGCGCGGTCAATGCCGCCGGCGCGGCCAGCACCGCCTGCGGGATGTCGGCCGCCTCTGCGCTGTCGGGCACCGCCACCTCCTCGTTCGGTGTGTGTAGCCCCCGCTCCGTTGCGTGCGCGCTGGTTGCGCAGGTGTTAGCCGGTGCGTTCTGCGAACGCTATGAGTCCAGCAGTGATGCGGGCCATGTAGCGGGACGACACATTCCAGCTGTACAGGACGGGTGCGCGCAACACCACCCGCCACGCACGTCGGGCCTACGCCGCTTCCGGAGTGAGTCGGACCCGCCGCAGCAGCTGCGCGTTGAGCGCCACGACGATGGTCGACGCGGACATCAGCACGGCGCCGACCGCCGGGCTGAGCGTGAAGCCGATCCAGGCGAGCGCGCCGGCCGCGAGCGGGATCGCCACGACGTTGTAGCCGGCCGCCCACGCCAGGTTCTGGACCATTTTCCGGTACGACGCCTTCGACAGCCGGATCACGCCGGTGACCCCGCGCGGGTCGGACGAGGCGAGCACCACGCCGGCCGACTCGATGGCCACGTCGGCGCCGGCGCCGATCGCGATGCCGACGTCGGCGCGGGCCAGGGCCGGCGCGTCGTTCACGCCGTCGCCGACCATCGCGACGGTCAGCCCGCGCTCCTGCAGCTCGGCCACGGCGCGGTCCTTGTCGGCGGGGAGCACCTCGGCGAACACCTCGTCCTGCCCGGGTCTGAAGCCGAGGTCGGCCGCGACCGCCTCGGCGACCGGACGGGAGTCTCCGGTGATCATCACGATCTTCCGCACTCCCTGCTGCCGGAGCTGCGCGATCGCCTGCTTCGCCTCGGGGCGCACCTCGTCCTCCAGGGCCAGCGCGCCGATCACCTCCGGCGCGTGCTCGTTGAGCCGCAGCAGGTGCAGCACCGCCGCGCCCCGCTCGGACCACGCCTTCGCGGTCTCCGCGAGATGCTCCGGCACGTCGGCCTCCAGTTCCCGCAACAGCGCCGGGCCGCCGACGGCGTAGTCGGCGCCGTCGATGCTCGCGCGCACCCCGCGGCCGGTCAGGGACCGGAAATCGGCGGCGCGGGCGGGCTGGCCCGCTTGTTCGGCGGCGGCGACGATCGCCCGGGCCAGCGGGTGCTCGCTGTCGGCCTCCACGCCGCCGGCCAGCCGCAGCACCTCGTCCGCCCTGGTCCCGGCTGTCGCGGCGGCTCCGCTCACCACGTGCGCGCCCTTGGTCAGAGTGCCGGTCTTGTCGAAGAGCACCGCGTCGACGGTGCGCATCCGCTCCAACGCGAGCCGGTCCTTGACCAGGATGCCGGCCTTGGCGGCCACGGCTGTGGAGAGCGCGATCACGAGCGGGATCGCCAGGCCCAGGGCGTGTGGGCAGGCGATCACGAGCACTGTGACAGTTCGTACCACCGACTGGTCCAGGCCGCCCACCGCGGACCAGACCGCGAACGTGACTGCCGCAGCCGCCGCGGCGATGTAGAAGAGCAGCGCGGCGAACCGGTCCGCGAGCGCCTGCGCGCGGCCGCTGGACTGCTGCGCCTGTGCCACCAGGCGCTGGATCCCGGCCAGCGCGGTGTCCTCGCCGACCGCGTCGACCCGCACCCGGATCGCGGAGTCAGTCGCCACGGTGCCCGCGACCACGCGATCGCCGACCTGCCTGCTGACTGGCCGGGACTCGCCCGTGATCATGGACTCGTCCAGCTCCGCCGCGCCGTCCGTGATCTCGCCGTCAGCCGGAACCCGGCCCCCGGAGCGGACGAGCACCACGTCGCCCACCGCGAGGTCGGACGCCGAGACCCGCTCGACGCCGCCGTCCACGACGCGCTCCGCGTCGTCCGGCAACAGCGCCGCCAGGGCCGCGAGCGCGCCCTGCGCCTGCCCGATCGCCTTCATCTCCTGCCAGTGGCCCAGCAGCATGATGGTGACCAGCGCGGCCAGCTCCCACCAGAAGTCCAGGTTGAAGAAGCCGAGGCTGGTGGCGAGCGAGGCGGCGTACGCGACAGTGATCGCCATCGAGATCAGCAGCATCATGCCGGGCGCCCGGTCGAGCACCTCCCGCACGCCGCCGACCAGGAACGGCCAGCCGCCGTAGCAGAACACGACAGATCCCAGCACCGGGCCGACCAGGCTGATGCCGGGGAAGTCCAGCGTGTAGCCGAACCACTCCATGATCATGTGGCTGGTGACCACGACCGGGACGGTCAGCGCCAGGCTCAGCCAGAACTTCCGGCGGAACATCTCCGGATCGTGGCCGGCGTGCTTGTCATGCCCCTGGTGGTGGCCGTGCTGCTGCTGATGCCCGTTGTGCCCGCTGTGCTCGTCGTGCCCGCTGTGCTCGTGGCGGCTCGGCTGACCCGTCTCGTTCTCGCGCATGTGGGTGCCTCCTCTTCGGTGCACCATATACCCCCTGGGGGTATGGTGGTCAAGAGTGGCGTGGGACGTCACACTTCGCGGGGCCTGTCGGAGATTCTCGTCTACCGCGGCCAGCAGGTCGTTGCCTTCTGAACACACAACGTAGTCGCGACGCCGTATCCATGTGGCTATCCCCGCGGGGGGTCTGGCGCGAACCGCTAAGTCGGTTACTCTGTGCCAGATTGTTACCTACTGGCGCCCGCGAGGGCGCCGCATGATGATCACGCCGAGTCGCCCACGAGGGCGAACCGGGGACCCAGGCACCTGGGGTGAATCCGCGACAGCGGTAGGGCGACTTCCAGGCCCGAACCCGTCAGCTAACCCGGTAGGCAGCTGATGGAAGGATGTTGCGTTGCCTGCACTGGCACGTCACCGCCGGAGGCGCTTTCGCGCCCCCGCTCGAATCGGCCTCACCACACTCATCATGGCGCTCGCCGCAGCGCTGACGTTGTCGCCGGGAATCGCGGTCGCGGACCCGGGCGATCACGGATCCACGGGAGAGCTACGCGCCAAGCTCAACGCCGCGACCCGCGACTACAACAACGCCAAGGGTCGTGTGGCGGCTTCTCGTAAGAAGCAGAAGAAGCTGGGCAAGGAGATCAAGTCCCTGGAGGCCAAGTCGGAGGAGCTCTACGGCAGCGTCGGCCGGATGGCCGCCACTGTGTACAAGGGAAGCTACGCCGACACGGTTGCCGCGCTGATGGACTCCGGCTCGCCGGAGAGCCTCGCCGAGGGCATGGCCACCGTGTCGTACCTCGCGACCCGGGACCACAAACAGATCCAGGCCCTCGCCGACACCCGCGACACGCTGGCGAAGAAGCGGTACGCGGTCCAGCTCGAGATGCGCAAGCAGCGGGCTCAGTTGAAGAAGATGGCCAACCGCAAGAAGGAAGCCCTCAAGGCGCTGATGGCCGCGGGCGGCGGCGACCCGACCGGCGGCCCTGACGGCGGCGCGCCGAGCGCCGATCCGTCCCCGCGCGCCCCGGACGGCAGTTGGCCGCCGCAGACCTGCAGCGAGGACGATCCCACCACCGGTGGCTGCCTGACCCCCCGCACCAGGCACGCGTTGGAGGAGGCACGGGAAGCCGGGTACACGCGCTACACCAAGTGCTGGCGCCAGAGCGACGGCGATCACGGCGCCGGTCGGGCGTGCGACTTCGCGGCGTTCACCGACGGGTTCCGCAACGAGCCCGCGTACGGGTCGGACAAGCGGTACGGCGACAACCTGGCCGGCTGGTTCGTCGCCAACGCCGACCCGCTCGCCGTGAATTACGTGATCTGGTACAAGCGGATCTGGATGCCCGGCAGCGGCTGGGGCACGTACAACGGCGGTGGCGATCCCGCGAGCGACCACACCAACCACGTGCACGTGTCGATCCAGTAGCTGGCGCGCGCCGACTTGGATCCGAAGCGCCCGAGGCCTTCCCGGCGGTCGTGGTCAGCCGCCGCCCCGCGTCTCGGGCGCTTCGATCCGTGTGTCGACGCTGGCGCCCGACTCGACCGTCCGTGACACCGTGCAGAGCCGGTCATGCGACTGCGCCACGGCGCGTGGCAGCACGGCACGCGCCGCGTCACCGGAGTCTCCGTCCGGGAAGGTCACGTGGAAGGTGACGGCCAGGTTGGTCATCCGGTTGCCGCTCTCGTCGCGGATCTTGTCGCCGCTCGCCGCCACAGCGAACGTGTCCGGCTCGGCCCGCTTGGCCGTGATGTGGTCGACGTCGACAGCGGTGCAGCCGGCGATCGCCGCGAGCAGCAGCTCGACGGGCGTGAAGTCCGCGTCGTCGCCCTCGCCGAGCGGGATCGAGCCGCCGCGCGGGTTCTCGGCGCGGTAGCGCCCCAGGCTGGTGCGCTCAAGCCGCACCGAACGGTAAGTGTCCCCGGCCATCTCAGTCCTTCCCTCTGCCCAGCAACGCTGGGGCGACTATACCACCGGGGGGTATATGCGCACCGCTGCGCGTCACGCGTTCGCGGCGAGGCGTTTGCCACGGACCGGGGCTGCCGACGGCGCTCGTCGCTCCCCGAGCGCCGCCGTGACGCGGTCCAGGTAGATGGCGAGCACGACCACCGAGAGGCCGCTCTCGAATCCCTCGCCGATGTCGAGTTGGGTGACGGCTTGGACCGCCAGCTCGCCGAGTCCGCCGCCACCGACCATCCCGGCGATGACCCACCATCGACAGCGCGAGCATGATCACCTGGTTCACGCCGGCCATAATCGACGGTAGGGCGAGTGGCAACTGGATCTCCCGGAGAATCTGTCCGGGCCTGGAGCCGAAAGCCGTGGCCGCCTCGACGACCTCGGGATCGACCTGTCGGATGCCGAGGTCGGTGAGCCGCACCGCCGGCGGGATGGCGAAGACGGTGGTGGCGACGACACCCGGGACCACGCCGATGCCGAAGAAGAAGACCGCCGGGAGCAGGTAGACGAAGACCGGGAGCGTCTGCATGAAATCGAGCAACGGCCGTGCCAACGTCCGCACCCGGCCGCTGCGCGCCGCCCAGATGCCCACGGGGATTCCGATGAGGACCGCCACCGCGGAGGCGACCAGCACCACAGCCAGGGTCTG
>WHSM01000011.1 GCA_009380105.1 Micromonosporaceae bacterium | reverse complement strand
CGGCTGCAGGCCGGCCGCGGCGTGCTCCAAGGTCCGGTCGGCGGCGGGCGCGTCGAACAGCCGCTCCAGCACCGCGTGCACCAGCGTGCCGCGCGCCTGGTCCGGCGTGGGTCGCTCGGGCAGCCTGTCGATCGTCCGGAACCGGTACAGCAGGGGACAGGTCTTGAAGTCCGCCGCCCGGGACGGCGACAGCGACGGCCCACGCTCGACATCCTGGGCGGCGGAGGATTCGGGGCGCGCTTCAACCGTCATGGCAGGCACATTAGGGCAGGGGTGTGACGAGACCGGGCCGGACGCGCGGCGAGCGGGCGCTGAACCGACGGTGAGGGCGGGTCGGATCGTCAGGCGGCCGCCGCCGTAGCATGACGCCGTGGAACCCAGCGAGCGTCCCGCCGCAGCGCCCAACCGGCCCGAGAAACGCTCCGGCATACTCCTCGGCCGGCCCTTCGGCGTGCCGTTGCGGCTGTCGCCGTCGTGGTTCGTGCTCGCGATCGTGGTGACCCTGCTGTACGGCGACGCGGTCGCGTTCCGGTGCCCCGAGCTGACGGCTGTCGCGGCGTACGCGGTTGGCTTCGGATTCGTGGTGAGCCTCGCGGTCTCGGTGCTGCTGCACGAGTTGGGCCACGCGCTGACGTATCGGCGGTACGGCATCGGAGTGCGCGCCATCACCCTGGACATCTACGGCGGGTTCACCGAGCCGGAACGGGAAGAGCCGCGGCCGTCTGTGGAGGCGATCGTGGCGCTCGCCGGGCCGGCGGTCTCCGGCGTGCTGGGCGGGATCGGCGTGCTGCTGATCTGGGTGGTCCCGACGACGACGGTCGCCGCGGAGCTGGCGTTCGTGTTCGCGGTCAGCAACATCATCGTGGCGATCTTCAACGCGCTGCCAGGGCTGCCGCTGGACGGGGGCCGGGCGCTGCGCGCGCTGGTGTGGGCGGCGACGAAGGACCCCCACCTGGGCAGCCGGATCGCGGGCTGGATCGGCCGCGCGGTCGCGGTCGGTCTGGTCGCGTTCACCGTCCTGGCCTGGGCCTCCGGCGTGATCGGCCCATTCGGCCTGATCTTCTCCGGAATGGTGGCGATGATGTTGTGGTTCGGCGCGTCGCACGCCATCCGGGCCGGCGCCGCTGGAGCGCGCCTGCGCACGATGTCGGTGCGGCGGCTGACCCGGCCCGCGGTGTGGGTGCCGCGTCAGACCTCCCTCGCCGAGGCGCTGCGCCGGGGCGAGCAGGTCGCGCCCGGCGCCGACCTCGCGATCGTGGTCGTCGACACCGCGGACCGGCCGATCGCCGTCGTCCATGACGAGGCGGCAGCCGCGGTGCCCGACGAGCGCAGGCCCTGGGTTTCGGTCGAGAGCGTGGCGCGCACCCTGAGCGCGGGCTCCAGGATGCCCGCCGACCTGTCCGGCGAGGCCGTGCTGGACGCGGTGCGCGCCAACCCGGCGACCGAGTACCTGGTCCTGTCGGACGAGGAGGTCATCGGGGTGCTGCGCCGCGACGACCTGGCCCGGCATCTGATGTCCAGAGGAAGCGCCTGAGTGACCGCGCCTGTGCCACATTCCGCCCCGCAGGCCGAGACCAGCCGTCCGCTGCGTCCCGGCGAGCGGGTGCAGCTCACCGACCCCAAGGGCCGGCCGCACACCATCACGCTGCAGCCCGGCAAGCAGTTCCACACCCACCGCGGGGCGCTGGACCACGACGACCTGATCGGCCGCCCCGAAGGCGTCGTGGTGTCATCCTCCGGCGGCACGCAGTACCTGGCGTTCCGGCCGCTGCTGGCCGACTACGTGCTCGGCATGCCGCGGGGCGCGGCGGTGATCTACCCCAAGGACGCGGCCCAGATCGTGGCGTTCGGCGACGTGTTCCCCGGCGCCCGCGTGGTGGAGGCCGGCGCCGGCTCCGGCGCTCTGACCTGCTCCCTGCTGCGGGCCGTCGGCGAGCACGGCGAGGTGCACTCGTACGAGCTGCGCGGCGACTTCGCCGAGGTGGCGCGGCAGAACGTGGAGCGGTTCTTCGGCGGCCCGCACCCGGCGTGGCGGCTGCACGTCGGCGATGTCGCGGAGTGCCGCGGGATCCGCGTCGACCGCGTGATCCTGGACATGCTCACACCGTGGCAGGTGCTGGACACGGTCGAGCGGATCCTGGTCCCCGGCGGCGTCCTGGTCGGGTACGTGGCCACGGTGCCGCAGCTGTCGGAGCTGGTGGAGACACTGCGGGAGCGCGGGACGTTCGCCGAGCCCCGCGCCTGGGAGACGCTGCAGCGGGAGTGGCACCTGGAAGGGCTCGCCGTGCGCCCCGATCACCGGATGGTGGCGCACACGGCGTTCCTGATCACCGCGCGCCGGCTGGCCGAGGGCGTGGTCGCGCCGACGCGGCGGCGCAAACCGAGCAAGGGCAATGAGGCGTACGCGGCGAAAAAGGCCGGTGAGGCAGCGGCCGTGACGGAGGGTGAGCAGCCGGCGGAGCCGGTCTAGTTCTCCGCGTCCGGGCCGGCGACCTCGACATCGTCGGCGCGCCGCACGTGGATGCACTCTCCTGGGCACTCGCGGGCGGAATCCAGCACCTCGAGCCGCAGCTGCGCCGGCACCGGCGTCCGGGCGCCCTTGTCGGTGAGCAGCTCGCCGTCGGCGGACTTCACGTACGCGAGCCCGTCGATGTCGAACTCGAACACCTCAGGCGCGTACTGCGCGCACAGGCCGTCACCCGTGCACAGGTCCTGGTCTACCCAGACCTGCAGCGGCTCTGCCTCGGCGGCGACCTCCGTCGCCGGCCCCGTGGCGGCGGCGTCTGCTGCGGACACTGCGCATACCCCCTCGACGGTGCGTCCGGGCCAAGCCTAGGCGGCTCTGGTGACAACGGCATCACAGGCGCCGCGAAGTGACGGGTAGGCCACACACACGTTGTAAGAGGCGCGTTACGAACGACCCTTGGCGGCGTTTTGCGGCTAGGGTTGGAGAACACAGACCTCGAGCTGGGAGGTGGGACGTGGCACGCAGCGAGGACGCCGAGGCGCGCGCCGAGCGTTTCGAAAATGAGGCCAACGACCTTTCCGCCCAGGTGGCGTTCCTGCAAGAGGAGCTCGCCCTGTTGCGGCGAAAGCTGACCGAGAGCCCACGTCAGGCGCGCCTGCTCGAAGAGCGGCTTGCCGCCGCGCAGGCCCAGGTGCACCGCCTCACGGAGCAGAACGAGAAACTCGTCGGCACGCTCAAGGACGCTCGGGAGCAGATCGTCACGCTCAAGGAGGAGATCGACCGTCTGGCGCAGCCGCCGAGCGGGTACGGCGTGTTCCTGCAGCGCAACGAGGACGAGACCCTGGACGTGTTCACGGGCGGTCGCAAGCTGCGGGTGGCGCTCTCCCCGGCGGTCGAGCCGGGCGACCTGCGCCGAGGCCAGGAGGTGCTGCTCAACGACGCCCTCAACGTGGTGGAGGCGCTCGGCTTCGAGCGCGCCGGCGAGGTCGTCATGATCAAGGAGTTGCTGGAAGACGGCGACGGCGAGCCGGAGCGGGCGCTGGTGCTCTCGCACGCTGACGAGGAGCGGGTCGTCTACCTCGCCGACTCGCTGCGGGACCAGGCGCTGCGCGCCGGCGACTCGCTGATGATCGAGCCACGCAGCGCGTACGCGTACGAGCGGATCCCGAAGAGCGAGGTCGAGGAGCTCATCCTCGAAGAGATCCCCGACATCGACTACCACGACATCGGCGGCCTCGACGGGCAGATCGAGCAGATCCGCGACGCGGTGGAGCTGCCGTTCCTGCACGCCGACCTGTTCCGTGAGCACCTGCTGCGCCCCCCGAAGGGCGTCCTGCTGTACGGCCCGCCCGGCTGCGGCAAGACCCTGATCGCCAAGGCGGTCGCGAAGTCCCTCGCCACCCAGGTCACCAACGTCAAGGAGGGGGAGAAGGCGCGCAGCTTCTTCCTCAACATCAAGGGCCCGGAGCTGCTCAACAAGTACGTCGGCGAGACCGAGCGGCACATCCGGCTGATCTTCCAGCGCGCGCGGGAGAAGGCCAGCGAGGGCCTGCCGGTGATCGTGTTCTTCGACGAGATGGACTCGGTCTTCCGCACCCGCGGCTCGGGCGTGTCCTCCGACGTGGAGAACACCATCGTGCCGCAGCTGCTGAGCGAGATCGACGGCGTCGAGGGCCTGGAGAACGTGATCGTGATCGGCGCCTCCAACCGGGAGGACATGATCGACCCCGCGATCCTGCGGCCCGGCCGGCTGGACGTGAAGATCCGGATCGAGCGCCCCGACGCCGAGGCGGCGAAGGACATCTTCTCCAAGTACATCACCACCGAGCTGCCGCTGCACCCCGACGACCTGACCGAGCACGGCGGCTCCGGCGAGGCCTGCGTCGCGGCGATGATCCAGGCCGCGGTGGAGCGGATGTACTCCGAGACCGAAGAGAACCGGTTCCTGGAGGTCACGTACGCCAACGGCGACAAAGAGGTGCTGTACTTCCGGGACTTCAACTCCGGCGCGATGATCGAGAACGTGGTGGACCGGGCGAAGAAGGGCGCGATCAAGGACCTGCTCAGCACCGGGGTGAAAGGCATCCGGCTGCAGCATCTCCTGGATGCCTGCGTGGACGAGTTCCGGGAGAACGAGGACCTGCCGAACACCACCAACCCGGAGGACTGGGCCCGCATCTCCGGCAAGAAGGGCGAGCGGATCGTCTACATCCGCACCCTCGTCACCGGCAAGGGCGCCGAATCCGGCCGGTCGATCGACACGGTCACCAACACCGGCCAGTACCTGTGATCAGCGAGGGCGTCGACTCGCTCGCGTCTGCCGCGCGGCGCGGCGTTCGACCGGGCGCCCCGGTTAGGCTCGTCAGATGAGCACTCGTCGGGTGATGGGCACCGAGGTGGAGTATGGGATCTCGGTGCCGGGTCAGCCTGGCGCGAACCCGATGGTCACCTCCTCGCAGATCGTGAACGCGTACGGGGCCCGCCCGGAACTGGCCCGGGGCGGCCGCGCGCGCTGGGACTACGAGGAGGAGTCGCCGCTGCGGGACGCGCGCGGCTTCACGTACTCAGGCGCCCTGTACGACCCGGCCGAGGCGCTCGCGGACGAGGACCTCGGCCTGGCGAACGTGATCCTGACCAACGGCGCGCGCCTGTACGTCGACCACGCCCACCCCGAGTACTCCACCCCTGAGGTGACCAACCCCCGCGACCTGGTCCTGTGGGACAAGGCGGGGGAGCGGGTCATGGCCGAGGCGGCCCGCCGCGCCAGCTCGCTGACCGGCAGCCAGCAGATCAACCTGTACAAGAACAACACCGATAACAAGGGCGTCAGCTACGGCTCGCACGAGAACTACCTGATGCGCCGCTCCACTCCGTTCGCTGACATCGTGGCGCACCTGACGCCGTTCTTCGTGACCCGCCAGATCTTCTGCGGCGCGGGGCGGGTCGGCATCGGGCAGGACGGCTCGAAGGCGGGCTTCCAGATCTCGCAGCGAGCCGACTTCTTCGAGGTCGAGGTCGGGCTGGAGACCACGCTGAAGCGCCCGATCATCAACACTCGCGACGAGCCGCACGCCGACGCCGACCGGTACCGGCGGCTGCACGTGATCCTCGGCGACGCGAACCTGTCGGAGATTTCGACGTATCTGAAGGTCGGCGTCACAGCGTTGGTGCTGTCCATGATCGAAGACAAGGCGCTGGCCGGAGACCTGGGCCTGGCCGATCCCGTGGCCGAGTTGCGGTCCGTCAGCCACGATCCGGAGCTGCAGCACCGGATGCGGCTGCGGGACGGCCGCCGACTCACCGCGCTGGAGCTGCAGTGGATCTACTACGAGCGCGCGCGCTCCTATGTGGAGGATCGCACCGGCGCCGACACCGACGAGATCACCGTCGACGTGCTGGACCGCTGGGAGGACGTCCTGAGCCGGCTCGGCGAGGATCCGATGCTGCTCGCGGGGGAGTTGGACTGGGTGGCGAAGCTGCGGCTGCTCGAGGGCTACCGGGAGCGGGAGAGCCTGGAGTGGTCCTCGCCGAAGCTGCAGCTGGTGGACCTGCAGTACTCCGACGTGCGGCCGGACAAGGGCCTGTACAACCGCATGGTGCGCCGTGGGGCGATGAAGCGGCTCTTCGATGACGAGCGGGTCGTCACCGCGATGACCGAGCCGCCGGAGGACACGCGGGCGTACTTCCGGGGGCGGTGCCTGGCGGAGTACGGCAGCGAGGTGGTCGCCGCGAGCTGGGACTCGGTGATCTTCGACGTGGGGCGTGAGTCGCTGGTGCGCGTGCCGATGATGGAGCCCGAGCGCGGCACCAGGACACACGTGGGCGCGCTGTTCGACCGCTGCCCGAGCGCGAAGGATCTGTTGGAGGCGTTGACCTCCGGGTAGGCGTTCGCGCGGTGGCGCAGCCGTTTCGTCACACTCAGGGGGTAGCGTCGAAGACAGCACCGAGAAGGGAGCAGCGCCATGGCAACCAGGGACACCGGCGGTCAGTCGCAGTCCGGTAAGAGCAAGCGTGACCAGGAGACCGACGAAGCCCCCGAGCCTGCTCCCAATCCTGAAGTCGCCGAGCGCCACGAGAAGGTCTCCGAGGACGTCGATGACCTGCTCGACGAAATCGACTCGGTCCTGGAAGAAAACGCCGAAGAGTTCGTGAGGGGATATGTACAGAAAGGGGGTCAGTGAGTTAAATGTTCGATTCAACCGAATCGGAGTGGGCGCACTGTCCCCGGTGTGAGCGGTTACTCCCCCTCACGGACTTTCATCGCGACAAGCGCCGCGCCGATGGAAGGGCGTACTACTGCAAGGAGTGCGCAAACAGTCGATCAGCTGTGAGTCGCCAAAAGCGCGGGATCAAACCGCGACGTAGACCGGGTATGGCTGTGCCAGACGGCATGAAGTGGCGCCCCGACTGCCAGACCGTCAAGCCTCTTGAGCAGTTCGCGCGCACGAAGGCAAGCACGTCTGGCTACCACACCTATCGCAGGCCGTGTCACAACGAACGTGGCCGAGAGACGAAGCAGCGCCTTTACGGCGGATCGCGGCATTACCACCTGAAGCGGCGGTATGGGATCGGCGTCGAGGAGTTCGGGCAGTTGCTGGCCTCGCAGGGCTGTGTCTGCGCCATCTGCGGCTCCCCGAACCCGGAACATGTGGACCACGATCACGTGTTCAAGAACGTACGTGGCATCCTGTGCTTCAACTGCAATGGCGGGCTGGGACAGTTCAAGGACCGTCCCGACCTCCTACACAAGGCGATCGGCTACCTGAGAGGGACTACGTGGCAGCGGATACTGGTGCAACCGGGCGTCTACCGGCTGCTTTCACCACGCCGGGGATCTCCTCTTTCACCGAGTTCTTGAGGGTCGCCGCGCCGGACCTGTTGCCGGGGCGGCGTCCGCTGCCGCCGGGCGCCGCTGAGCACCTCGCCCCGCACGGCACCACGATCGTCACGGTGGCCTGCGCCGGCGGCGTCGTGATGGCCGGGGACCGGCGCGCCACCATGGGCAACCTGATCGCTAGCCGGGACATCGAGAAGGTGTTCCCCGCCGGCCCGTACTCCCTGGTCGGGTACGCCGGAGCCGCGGGCGTCGGGCTGGAGCTGATCCGGCTGTTCCAGGTGGAACTGGAGCACTACGAGAAGATCGAGGGCGACACGCTGTCGCTGCACGGCACCGCGAACCGGCTCGCCTCCATGATCCGGGGCAACCTCGCCGCCGCGATGCAGGGCCTGGCGGTGCTTCCGCTCTTCGGCGGCTTCGACACCGACTCCGACGACCCGGCGACGGCCGGCCGGATCTTCAGCTTCGACGTGACCGGGGGCTGGTTCGCGGAGCGCGACTTCCACGCCATCGGCTCGGGCTCGCTGTTCGCGAAGTCCGCGATGAAGAAGCGCTTCCGGCCGGGCCTGTCCGTCGACGAGGCGGTGCGGGTGGGCGTCGAGGCGCTGTACGACGCGGCCGAGGACGACAGCGCCACCGGCGGCCCGGACCTCACCCGCAAGATCTACCCCGTCGTGATGACCGCGACGGCCGACGGCGTGGACCGGCTCGCCGAAGAGCAGGCCGGCGCCGTGGCCCAGGGCGTGGTCGACGACCGCATGCGCAACCCGGGCGGCTAGGCGCGACCGGCGCCGCACGACACCTCGCCCGTACCAGATAGCTGAAGGAGACCGCCAGCCGTGGCCATGCCGTTCTACGCCTCGCCTGAGCAGTTGATGCGCGACAAGTCGGAGTACGCCCGAAAGGGCATCTCCCGAGGTCGCAGCGTCGTCGTGCTCACGTACCACGATGGGGTGCTGTTCGTGGCGGAGAACACCTCCACCGCGCTGCACAAGATCAGCGAGATCTACGACCGGATCGGTTTCGCCGCGGTCGGGCGGTACAACGAGTTCGAGAACCTGCGGATGGCCGGGGTGCGGCTGGCGGACATCCGTGGATACAGCTACGACCGGCGCGACGTCAACGGCAGGTGGCTCGCCAACACGTACGCGCAGACTCTCGGGGCGATCTTCACCGAGCAGCACAAGCCGTTCGAGGTGGAGATCTGCATCGCCCAGCTCGGCGAGAACCCGGCCAAGGACGAGCTGTACCGGATCACGTACGACGGCTCGGTCGCCGACGAGCCGGGCTTCGTGGCGATGGGCGGCCAGGTGGACGCGATCTCCGGCGTGCTGCGGGAGCGGCACGAGGACGACGCGTCGCTGTCGGACTCGCTGCACCTCGCGGTCGAGGCGCTCGGCAGCGTCGGCGGCGAGGGCGGCAAGAAGCGGGAGGTGCCCGCCGACCGGCTCGAAGTCGCGGTGCTGGACCGTCGTCGGCCCGGCCGGGCGTTCCGGCGGGTCACCGGCGCCGCGCTCGCCTCGCTGCTCGGCCGGGAGGCGGAGGCCCCGCCCGCCACGCCGCCGGCCGAGGAGCCGGAGACGTCTGGTGACGACGTGGTCGACGAGATCATCGACGAGTTGGCCGCCGAGCCTGGCCAGCCTGCCAAGCAGAGCGGCCGCCCCGAGACCGCCAAGGGCCCACGTCCCGCGAAGAAGGCCGCGCCGCGCAAGTCAGCGCCGCGCAAATCGCAGCCCAAGAGCGAAGACCCCGGCGCCGGCACGGACGGACCGTAGCGCGCCGAGCGCGGCGGTTCGAGGCAGCCCGAGCGCATCGTTCATGAAGTCTTCAAGGAGTGTTTGTGCGCGCTGTGGTTACTGGTGGGGCAGGTTTCATCGGCTCTCACCTGGTGGATCGGCTGCTCGCGGACGGCGCCCGGGTGACAGTGGTCGACACCCTGTCCCACGCGGGGGAGTCGAACCTGGCCGCTGCGCTGCGGAGCGGATCCTGCGCGCTGGTGCGCCACGACGTGGCGGCGCCCGGCCTGGACGAGGTGTTCGCCGAGGCGGCTCCGGAGGCGGTGTTCCACCTGGCCGCCCAGATCGACGTGCGGGTGAGCGTGACGGACCCGGTCCTGGACGCGGGCTCGAACGTCGTCGGCACGGTGGCGACCTTGGAAGCGGCGCGCAAGGCAGGCGCGGGCAAGGTGGTGTTCGCCTCGTCGGTGGCGGTCTACGGGCCGCCGGAGACGCTGCCGGTCACCGAGGACGCGCCGGTCAACCCGCTCTCGCCGTACGCGACGAGCAAGCTGGCCGGCGAGCTGTACCTGCGCCAGTATCACCAGCTGCACGGGATGGACCTCACGGCGTTGGCGTTCACGAACACGTACGGCCCGCGGCAGGACCCGCACGGCGAGGCGGGCGTGGTGGCGATCTTCGCCGACGCGCTGCTCGCGGGCGAGCCGACCCGCGTGTACGGCGACGGCGGCAACGTCCGCGACTACGTCTACGTCGCGGACGTGGTGGAGGCGCTGATGGCGGCCGCGTCCCGGTCGGGGGACGGGCGGCGGCTCAACATCGGCACCGGCCAGCCGACCACCGATCTCCAGTTGCACCGCCTGGTCGCCGAGGCGGCGGGATCGGCCGCCGAGCCGGAGTTCGCGCCAGCGAGGCTGGGCGACCTGCGCGAGATGGTGCTAGACGCCAGCGCCGCCCGCGAGGCGCTGGGCTGGCAACCCCGCACCTCGCTGGCGGAGGGCGTGAAGCTCACCGTCGACGCCTTCCGCGCCGCTCGGTAGTCCCCTCGCGGTTTGTGGACTTTGGCCGCCATTTAGCGGTAAATGGCGAAGGGGTCAGACGTTCTGGGGGAAGCCCAGTGTCACGCCGCCGTGGGATGGGTCTAGCCAGCGGCTCGTCACCGCTTTGGTGCGGGTGTAGAAGCGAACTCCGTCCGGGCCGTAGGCGTGCGCGTCGCCGAACAGCGACTGCTTCCAGCCGCCGAACGAGTAGTACGCCACCGGCACCGGGATCGGCACGTTCACGCCGACCATGCCGACCTCGATCTCGTTCTGGAACCGTCGCGCTGCCCCGCCGTCGTCGGTGAAGATCGCCACGCCGTTGCCGTACGGGTTCGCGTTGACCAGGTCGACGGCCGCCTGGTACGAGGGAGCCCGCACCACCGACAGCACCGGCCCGAAGATCTCGTCGGTATAGACGCTCATGTCCGGGGCGACGTGGTCGAACAGCGTCGGCCCGAGCCAGAAGCCCTCCGCCGCCCCGTCGATCGGGTGCTTGCGCCCGTCCACTGTCAGCTCCGCGCCGTCCGCCACGCCGGCGTCGAGGTAGCCGGTGACCTTGTCGCGGTGCTGCGGCGTGATCAGCGGCCCCATCTCGCAGCCCGGCCGGGTTCCCTCGCCGACCCGCAGCTCGGCCATGCGCGAGGCGATCTTCGCGACCAGATCGTCGCCGATCGGGTCCACGGCGACCACTGCGGAGATCGCCATGCAGCGCTCGCCCGCGGAGCCGAACCCGGCCGAGACCGCGGCGTCGGCGGCGAGCTCCAGGTCGGCGTCGGGCAGCACCACCATGTGGTTCTTGGCGCCGCCGAGCGCCTGCACCCGCTTGCCGTGCCGGGCGGCGGTGTCGTAGATGTGGCGGGCGACGGGAGTGGAGCCGACGAACGAGACGGCCTTCACGGTCGGGTGCTCCAGCAGCCGGTCGACGGCGACCTTGTCGCCGTGCACCACGTTGAACACGCCGTCGGGCAGCCCGGCCTCGGCCCACATCTCGGCGATCGCGATCGACGCGGACGGGTCCTTCTCGCTGGGCTTGAGCACCACGGAGTTGCCGCAGGCGATCGCGATCGGCACGAACCACAGCGGCACCATCGCCGGGAAGTTGAACGGCGAGATGATCGCGACCACGCCCAGCGGCTGCTGGATCGAGTACACGTCCACCCCGGTGGAGGCGTTCTCGCTGTACCCGCCCTTGAGCAGGGTGGGCACGCCGCAGGCGTACTCGACGACCTCCAGGGCGCGCTGGATCTCGCCGGCCGCGTCGCTGAGCACCTTGCCGTGCTCGGCGGTGAGGATCTCGGCGAGCTCCGTCTTGCGGGCGGCGAGCAGCTCCCGGAATCCGAAGAGCACGTTCGACCGCTTCGCCAGCGACGCGGCCCGCCACCCGGCGAACGCAGCCGCCGCCGCGTCGACGGCGGCGTCGACCTCCGCGGGTCCGGCGAAGTCGACGTGTCCCGCGACCTCGCCGGTCGCCGGGTTGAAGATGTCGCCGGCACGCTCCGAAGCCCCGTCCCACGGCTTCCCGCCGATCCAGTGGGCGACCCGTCTCATGACGTCGCTTCCTTCTGTGTCGCGGCGACCGCGTCGCTCAGGATCCCGAGCCCTTCGGCCACCTCGTCCGCGGTGAGGGTCATCGGCGGGGCCAGCCGGATCACGTTGCCGTACAGGCCGCCTTTGCCGACGAGCAGGCCGCGGGTGCGGGTCTCCTCCAGGAGCCGCACGGCCGCCGCCGGGTTCGCAGCGCCGTTCGGCTCGACCAACTCGACGCCGATCATCAGCCCGGACCCCCGCACGTCGCCGACGACGTCGTGCCGTTCGGCGATCTCGCGCAGCCCGGTCATCAGCTCGGCGCCGCGCTGCGCCGCGTTGGCCTGCAGGTCGTGGTCGAGCAGGTAGTCGATGGCGGCGTTGGCCGCGCTCGTGGCGATCGGGTTGCCGCCGAACGTGGAGATCGAATTCGCGTTGATGCAGTCCATCAGGTCGGGCCGCGCCACCAGGCCGCCGATCGCCACTCCGTTGGCCAGTCCTTTGGCGAACGTCATCGCGTCGGGTGTGATCCGGTGCGCCTGCACGCCCCAGAAGTGCGATCCGGTGCGGCCCCAGCCGGTCTGCACCTCGTCGGAGACGAACAGGATGCCGTACTCGTCAAGGATCTCTTTGAACGCCGCGAACAGGCCGGCCGGTGGCGTGGCGAACCCGCCGATGCCCTGGATCGGCTCGGCGATCATGCACGCGACATCGCCCGCCGTGGTGGTCTCGATGATGTTGCGGAGGTCGTCGGCGCAGGCCGCGATGTACGCGTCGTCCGAAAGGTCGCGCCAAGGGCTGCGGTACTGGTAGCCGCCGTGGACGTAGCTGACCTGCACCGGGCTCAGCGACGACGCCGACCAGCCGCGGTTGCCGGTGATGGCGACCGTGCCGAACCCTCTTCCGTGGTACGAGTTGCGCAACGCCAGCACCTGGTTGCTGCGGCGCAGTTGCGTGGCGAGCATGAGCGCCGCTTCGTTGGCCTCGGTGCCGGAGTTGGTGAAGAACACCTTGGCGTCGTCGATCCCGGACAGCCGGGCGATCTTCTCCGCCAGCTCCACCTGCTGCCGGATCAGGTAGAGCGTGGAGGTGTGCAGGATGCCGGTGTCGACCTGTGTGCGGATCGCGTCGGAGATCTCGGCGATGTCGTACCCGAGGCCGTTGGTGAGGATCCCGGCGAAGAAGTCCAGGTACTGCGCGCCGGAGGAGTCGGTCACCCGCCGCCCGGAGCCGCTGGTGATCTCGATCGGTTCGTCGTAGTAGAGAGCCAGCCAGGACGGCAGCACCGCCCGGTGCCGGTCCAACAGTTCCTTGTCCGCGGGTGCGCTCGCTTCGCGTGCCATGCGCCGAGTCTGTTCCGCGCCTGTCGCCCCGCTCTATGGACAACCTGTATCGAACTAACCCACCGAGCGCTACGGTATGTCCACCACATGTGGCGGCGCAGGGAGGTCCATGTATCCGAGCGTGTCGGAGGTGCTTGCCCTGCCGGTGGTGCGCGCGGCCGGGGCGAAGGTCGTGGCCGGCTCGGCGGGGCTGGAGCGGCGGGTGCGATGGGTGCACGTCGCCGAGGTCGCCGACATCGCCGAGTTACTCCGGGGTGGCGAGCTGGTGCTCACGACCGGGATCGCGCTGCCCGATGACCCGGACGCGTTGACCGGCTACATCGACGCCCTGGCCCGGGTGGGCGCGGCCGGCCTGGTGGTGGAGCTGGTGCGCCGCTGGCACGACGACCTGCCCACGGCCCTCACGGCCGCCGCTGACCGGCACGGCCTGCCGCTGATCACGTTCTCGAAGGAGACCCGGTACGTCACTGTCTCGGAAGCCGTGATCTCGATGATCATGGATGCCCAGGTGGCGGAGCTGCGCGCCGCACAACAGGTGCACGAGACCTTCACCGCGCTCACCGTCTCCGGGGCGGAGCCGGCGGTGATCCTGCGCGAGGTGGCCCGGATGTCCGGCCGGCCGGTGGTGCTGGAGACGCTCGCGCACCATGTCCTGGCGTACGACTCCGCCGGCGAGAGCCCGGCCGAGCTGCTGGCCGACTGGGAGCACCGCTCGCGCGCCGCGATCCTGCCGGGGCGCACCGCGTACCACCGCGGCGTCGGATGGTTGGCGACCACGGTGGGGGCGCGCGGGGATGACTGGGGCCGGCTGATCATCGTCACGCCGGAGGAGCCGACCCGCAGTCAGGTCGTGGTGGCGGAGCGGGCAGCCGACGCCCTCGCTTTGAACCGGCTGGTCGCGCGGGACCGCGACAGTCTGGAACGGCAGACCCACCGCAGCCTCCTTGCCGCGCTGCTCGGGCCGGGGCCGGCGCCCGCGGACCTGGCCGCCAGCTCCGCGGCGCTGGGCGTGCCGCTGCAGGGGCATCAACTGATCGGGATGGCGGCGCGGCCGCACCCCGTGCCGAGCGACCGGCCGGCGCTGGGCACCCAGGAGGTGCTGCGCGACCTGGCGGAGGTGACGGCGCTCGCGGCGCGGCGGTCGTTGATCCCGGCGCTGGTCGGCGTGGTGGACGACGTGAGCGTGCGGGCCCTGCTGGCGCTGCCCGCCAGGGCTGATGTGGCCTCGGGGCTGCGCCGGGTCGCCAAAGAGGTGCACGCGGCGGCCGCGACGGCGCCGGGTCCGCTGCGCGGGTTGCCGGTCGTGCTCGCCGCCGGCAGTGTGATCCCGGCCGGGCCGGACGCGGTGCCCGCGGCTGGCCGGAGTCTGCGGGAGGCCGCCCACGTCGCGCGGGCCGTGCCGTCCTCGCCCGACGACGCGGAGCCGGCAGTCCACCGGCTCGCCGACGTGCGGCTGCGCGGCCTGCTGCACCTGTTGCGCGGCGACGAGCGGCTCACGGCGTACGTGGAGCGGGAGTTGGGGCCGCTGCTCTCGTCACGCACGCCGCAGTCGGAGCGGCTGCTGGAGGTGCTGCGGGGCTTCTGCGAGCACGGCGGCAACAAGTCGGCGGCCGCCGCCGCGGCGCACACCTCCCGGACCGCCTACTACCAGCAGATCGCCCGGCTGGAGCAGGTCCTCGGGGTGCGTCTCGACGACCCGGAGTCGGTGCTGTCGCTGCACGTGGCGCTGCTGGCGTCGGAGGCGCAGCGGCCCGGCCACTGAGGCTCGCGGGGTCGGTCAGCCGCGGGGCGGACAACCTGTCCACGCCTGCCGTCGATCCTGGACACTTTGCCACTGCCCCGCCGATCAGCCGCGCGCCCAGGATTCCGGGATGGAGACCGAGCAAGCCCGTGCGGGGTCCCAGGGGGACTCGCCGCAACGCACCTTGGACGACGGACGAGTCGAGTTGACCGACTCGTCGCAGATCGCCGGCAGCAGGTTCTACAACGACGAGTTGGCCCCGACGCCGATCGAGCAGCGGCGCTGGACCACGTACAACTACGCGGCGCTGTGGATCGGCATGGCGTTCTGCATCCCCAGCTACATGCTCGCCGCCGGCCTGGTGACCATCGGGATGAACTGGGTGCAGGCGTTCATCACCATCACCGCCGGCAACCTCGTGGTGCTGATCCCGATGCTGCTCAACAGCCACGCCGGCACCAAGTACGGCATCCCGTTCCCGGTCTTCGCCCGGGCGTTCTTCGGGCTGCGCGGGGCGAACCTGGCCGCGCTGCTGCGCGCGTTCATCGCTTGTGGATGGTTCGGCATCCAGACGTGGATCGGGGGACAGGCGACGTACGCGATCATCGGCAGCCTGGCCGGGGACGGCTGGCGCGACGCGGCGGCCCTCGCCGGCCAGCCGTGGACGCTGTGGCTGGCCTTCGCGCTCTTCTGGGCTGTCCAGATGGTGATCATCTGGCGCGGCATGGAAGCGGTCAGGAAGCTGGAGAACTGGGCCGCGCCGTTGATGGTCGCCGGCCTGCTCCTGCTCCTGGGCTACATGCTGGTCAAGGCCGGCGGGCTCGGCCCGGTGCTGTCCCAGCCGTCGGAGCTGGGCTGGGGCCTGGGGTTCTGGGCGGTGTTCACGCCGTCGCTGATGGCGATGATCGCGTTCTGGGCCACGCTGTCGCTGAACATGCCGGACTTCACGCGGTTCGGAGCCGGGCAGCGCACCCAGGCGACCGGGCAGATCCTGGGCCTGCCGACCTCGATGTCGGCGATCGCGCTGCTGTCGATTCTCATCACCTCGGCCAGCGCTGTCGTGTTCGGCGAGCCGATCTGGAACCCGGTCGACCTGATCAGCCAACTCCCCAACCCGGTCGCGGTGCTGGTCGGCCTGGCGATCATCATCCTGGCGACGATCTCCACGAACCTCGCCGCCAACGTGGTGAGCCCTTCGTACGACTTCTCCAACGCCCTGCCGAGGCTGATCAGCTTCCGCGTCGGCGGCCTGATCACCGGTGTGATCGGCGTGCTGATCATGCCGTGGGAACTGCTCGCCAACGAGCGGATCTACATCTTCGGCTGGCTGCAGTTCTACGGCGGGGTGCTGGCCGCGGTCGCGGGAGTGCTGGTCGGCGGTTACTGGATCCGCAACCGCACCCGGTTGGAGCTCACGGAGCTCTACCGTGAGGGAGGGGCGTACTGGTTCACCGGAGGATGGGACTGGCGGGCCCTGGTCGCCACGGTCGTGGGCGCGGTGCTCGCGGTGGGCGGGGCGTACTCTGCGCCTAACCCCGATGGCTCGCCCGGCGGGCCGTTCCCGGAGGACGGCCTGATCGCCTTCCTGAAGGTCTTGTACGACTACAGCTGGGTGGTCGGGATCGTCGCAGCGATGACGGTGTACCTGCTGCTATGCGCGTTCGGCGGCAGAGGCGCGCCGTCGGCGGCGCCCACGTCGCCCGCGGTCGCCCCGGCCAGCGCGACGGTGACGGAAGGAGAGGCGAGTGTCTGAGGTGGTCCGCGCCGGTCTGGTGCAGCAGAGGTGGACCGGCGACAAGGAATCCATGATCAAGAACGCGGTGGACGCGATCGGTGTCGCCGCCTCCCAGGGTGCGGCGGTCGTGTGTCTGCAGGAGCTGTTCTACGGGCCGTACTTCCCGCAGGTGCAGGACGCCGAGTACTACTCGTACACGGAGGCGGTCCCGGACGGTCCCACCACTGAGTTGATGCGGGACCTCGCGCGGCAGCACAACATGGTGCTGGTCGTCCCGGTGTACGAGATAGAGCAGCCCGGCGTCTACTACAACACCGCGGCGGTGATCGACGCCGACGGCACGTACCTGGGCAAGTACCGCAAGCAGCACATCCCGCAGGTCAAGGGGTTCTGGGAGAAGTTCTACTTCAAGCCCGGCAACCTCGGTTACCCGGTCTTCGACACCGCGGTCGGCCGGATCGGCGTCTACATCTGCTACGAGCGGCACTTCCCGGAGGGCTGGCGCGCGCTCGGCCTGGCCGGCGCGAAGATCGTGTTCAACCCGTCGGCGACCAGCCGCAGCCTGTCGGAGTACCTGTGGCAGCTGGAGCAGCCGGCCGCGGCGGTGGCGAACGAGTACTTCATCGGCGCGATCAACCGCGTCGGCGTGGAGCCGCTGGGAGACAACGAGTTCTACGGCCAGACGTACTTCGTCGACCCGCGCGGCCAGTTCGTCGGCGACGTCGCGTCGGACGCCGAGGAAGAGGTGGTGGTCCGCGACCTGGACCTGGGTCAGCTGGCGGAAGTGCGCGACCTGTGGGCGTTCTACCGCGACCGCCGGCCCGACACGTACGACTCACTGGCCCGTCCGTGACCGGAGGCGAGAGACGATGAGCATCCTGATCAGAGGTGGCACGGTGATTGCGGCGACCGGCGCGCACCGCGCCGACGTGCTGGTCTCCGGCGAGCGGATCGCCGCGCTCGCGGCGCCCGAGGCCGGCCTGACCGGCGCCTGGGCGCAGACGGCCGACACGGTGATCGACGCCGACGGGAAGTACGTGCTGCCCGGCGGCATCGACGTGCACACCCACATGGAGATGCCGTTCGGCGGCACCCACTCCGTCGACACGTTCGCCACCGGCACAGCCGCGGCGGCGTGGGGCGGCACCACGACGATCATCGACTTCGCGGTGCAGCCGAAAGGCCAGTCGCTGCTCGCCACGCTGGACAAGTGGCACTCCAAGGCCGACGGCAACTGCGCGATCGACTACGGCTTCCACATGATCATCTCGGACGTCAACGAGTCCACGCTGAAGGAGATGGACGCGTGCGTGGCGGCCGGCGTGAACAGCTTCAAGATGTTCATGGCGTACCCGGGAGTCTTCTACGCCACCGACGGCGAGATCCTCCTGGCGATGCAGCGCGCCGCCGAGAACGGCTCGCTGATCATGATGCACGCCGAGAACGGCATCGCGATCGACCGGCTCGTCGCGCAGGCGCTGGCCAAAGGCCAGACCGACCCGGTGCACCACGGCCTGACCCGGCCGGCGGAGCTGGAAGGCGAGGCCACGCACCGGGCCGGGGTGCTCGCCAAGGTCACCGGGGCGCCGCTGTACATCGTGCACCTGTCCTCGTCGCCGGCGCTGGAAGCGGTCCGCAACGCCCGCGACAGAGGGCAGAACATGTTCGCCGAGACCTGCCCGCAATACCTGTACCTGTCCCTGGACGACATGGCCAAGCCCGGCTTCGAGGGCTCCAAGTACGTCTGCTCCCCGCCGGTGCGCCCGGCCGAGCAGCAGGACACGCTGTGGCAGGGCCTGCGCACCAACGACCTGTCCGTGGTCTCCACCGACCACTGCCCGTTCTGCTTCAAGGACCAGAAGGAGCTGGGGCGCGGCGACTTCTCCAAGATCCCGAACGGGTTGCCCGGCGTGGAGCACCGGATGGACCTGATCCACCAGGGCGTGGTCGGGGGTGAGATGTCGCTCGCCCGCTGGGTGGAGGTCACCTCGACCACCCCCGCGCGGATGTTCGGCCTCTACCCGCGCAAAGGCGTGATCGCCCCGGGCTCCGACGCCGACATCGTGGTGTACGACCCACAGGCGACCCAGACCCTCTCGGCGGAGACCCACCACATGAACGTCGACTACTCCGCGTACGAGGGCCTGGGCATCACCGGCAAGGTCGACACAGTGCTCTCAAGAGGCAGCACAGTAATCACAGGCGGCGAGTTCCGCGGAAACGCCGGCCACGGAAGGTTCCTGCGCCGCGACCACAACCAGTACCTCCTCTAATCTCCGCCATTTACCGCTAACGGCGGTCAAAAGCGGGCCGGAGACAGCAAAAAGTCCACAGAACGTGGAGGGACCGATGGACTTCGGAGTGGTGTTCCAGACTGATCCGCCGGCCCGGGACGTGATCGAGGGCATGCGGGTCGCCGAGGACTGCGGTTTCGGCCACGGGTGGACGTTCGACTCCTGCGTGCTGTGGCAGGAGCCGTTCGTGATCTACTCCCAGATCCTCGCCGCCACGCGCTCGATGACGGTCGGGCCGATGGTGACCAACCCCAGCACCCGGGACTGGTCGGTCACCGCGTCGCTGTTCGCGACCCTCAACGACATGTACGGCAACCGCACCGTCTGTGGCATCGGCCGCGGCGACTCGGCCAGCCGGGTGATCGGCAACAAGCCGGCGACGCTCGCCCACCTGGGCGAGGCGATGCGGGTGATCAAGGATCTCGCCGAAGGTCGGGAGGCGGTCATGAACGGCGCTCCGGTCCGGATTCCCTGGGTGCGGGACGGCCGGTTGGAGCTCTGGATGGCGGCGTACGGGCCGAAGGCGCTGAAGCTCGTGGGGGAGCAGGCCGACGGGTTCATCCTGCAGACCGCCGACCCGGCCATCGCCCGCTGGACCATCGAGTCGGTGCGCGCCGCCGCCGCGGAGGCTGGCCGGGATCCGGCGAGTATCACGATGTGTGTGGCGGCGCCTGCGTACGTGGGGGAGAACCTCGACCACCAGCGGGAGCAGCTGCGGTGGTTCGGCGGGATGGTCGGCAACCACGTCGCGGACCTGGTGGCCCGGTACGGCAAGGAGGGCCTCGTCCCACATGCCCTGACCGACTACATCGAAGGGCGCAAAGGGTACGACTACTCCCACCACGGCAAGGCCGGCAACCCGTCGACCGACTTCGTGCCAGACGAGATCGTGGACCGGTTCTGCCTGCTGGGCCCGGCCGCTGCGCACGTGGACCGGCTCCAGGAGCTGCGCGAGATCGGCGTCGACAACTTTTCGATCTACCTGATGCACGACCAGAAGGACAAGACGCTCTCGGCGTACGGCGCGGACATCATCGGCCGGGTCGGCGGTTGAGCCCGGGTCGGCGGTCAGGGCCCAGCGGCCGGCCGATCCGGCCGCCGGGCAGCGCGGCGACCCCGACCGCGACCAGCGCGACGGCGGCGCCGACGAAGGTGGCGGTCTGCAGCCGCACGCCCTGAGCAGGGACGACCAGGTCGAGCAGCACGGCGCCGGCGAGCTGGCCGGCGATCGCGGACAGTCCGTACAGGAGCACGCCGGTCCACCGCACCACCATCGCGGCGATCGCGATGAACACGATGCCCAGCGGCCCGCCGACGTACAGCCACGGCTCGGCGGGCAGGTGGATCGGCGGGCCGTGCCAGGCCCACACGAACAGCCATGCCAGCGCGAGCGCCGCAGTGCCGGTGAGGAAGTTCAGCAGCGTCGCGGTGAGGGCGCTGTCGGCCGCCCCGCGCACCTTCCCGTTGACGGCCTGCTGCACCGCGATGGCGCAGCCGGCGACGAAGGGCAGGACGACCAGCCATACGGCGATCCGGCCGTCGAGCCGGCCTGACATGGCCCCTGCCACAGCCAGCAGCGTCAACGACCCGCCGACGACGCGAGGCCAGGTCAGCGCCTGCCGGCCGCCCGGCCCCAGGCCGGCCCGGTCCACCAGCAGGCTGGAGCCGGTCTGGCCCGCCACGACCGCGACGGTGAAGATCGCGACTCCGAGTACGCCCACGGTCAGCCCTTGGGCCGCGACCAGACTGGCGCCGCCGAGACCGCCCAGGCACTGCCAGAGCCGCAGGTCGTGGCGGCGCAGCGCGGCGCGCAGGCGGGCCAGGCCGATCCGGGCGCGGGGCGTCAGCGGCACGAGCACGAACAGCAACAGCAGCCCGCCGCCGAACGAGATCAGCGCGGCCAGCACGCCGTCGCCGAGCCGGGCGCCCAGCTCTCCGTTGATCCTGGACTGGACCGCGAGCGCGACCCCGGAGACGACCGCGAGCGCCACGCCCAGGATCAGCTCGGCCCGCTCGACCACGGTGTGATGCGGGTCGGCGGGCGCTGCGGCGGGTGCGGAGGTCACCAGCCCATCCTCACCTCCTCCCCGCCGATCGTCTGCGAACTATGACTCAGCAGACAGCGGCGGGGATGGCAGCCCGGACAACAGCGGCGACCAGACCCGGAAGGTTGTGGCGGCGCGGCAGGTCGACCCTGCGCCAGGCGCGGGACCAGGGCTGGTTGCCGGACCACGAGACCTGTCAGAAGGTCTACGACGAGATCATCTAGCCGGAGAAAGGCCCGCGGTGAGCGTCGCGAATGGACGAAGAGTCGTCGTGTCGTCCCGCAGAGCGAGCGGGTAGTGTCGGCTCATGGATCGGCGGATCTTCGGTCTCGAGACCGAATACGGCGTCACCTGCACCTTCCGGGGCCAGCGGCGACTCTCACCAGACGAGGTCGCCCGTTACCTGTTCCGCCGAGTGGTGAGCTGGGGCCGTTCCAGCAACGTCTTCCTGCGCAACGGGGCGCGCCTGTACCTGGACGTGGGCTCGCACCCGGAGTACGCCACCCCGGAGTGCGACTCGTTGACCGACCTGGTCGCGCATGACCGGGCCGGCGAGCGGATCCTGGAAGGTCTGCTCGTCGACGCCGAGCGGCGGCTGCACGATGAAGGCATAGCGGGCGATATCTACCTGTTCAAGAACAACACCGACTCGGCTGGCAACTCCTACGGCTGCCACGAGAACTACCTGGTGGGGCGGCACGGCGAGTTCGGCAGGCTGGCCGACATCCTGATCCCGTTCCTGGTCACCCGGCAGTTGATCTGCGGCGCCGGCAAGGTGCTGCAGACCCCGCGCGGCGCCGTGTACTGCCTGTCCCAGCGCGCCGAGCACATCTGGGAAGGCGTCTCGTCGGCCACCACCCGGTCCCGGCCGATCATCAACACCCGCGACGAGCCCCACGCCGACGCCGAGCGGTACCGCCGGCTGCACGTGATCGTCGGCGACTCCAACATGAACGAGGTGACCACGCTGCTCAAGGTGGGCGCCGCCGACATCGTGCTCCGCATGATCGAGTCCGGGGCCGTGATGCGGGACCTCACCCTGGAGAACCCGATCCGGGCCATCCGCGAGGTCAGCCACGACATCACCGGCCGGCGCAAGGTCCGGCTCGCCAGCGGCCGGGAGGCCAGCGCGCTGGAGATCCAGCAGGAGTACTTCACCAAGGCCGCCGACTTCGTCGACCGGCGCGGCGGCGACCGGGTGACCAAGCGGGTCATCGACCTGTGGGCCCGGACGCTCAGCGCCGTGGAGACCGGAGACCTGTCCGGCGTGAGCCGGGAGATCGACTGGGTCGCCAAGAAGGGCATCATCGACCGTTACTGCGCCAAGAACGACCTGTCGATGTCCAGCCCGCGCGTCGCCCAACTGGATCTCGCGTACCACGACCTGCGGCGCGGCCGCGGCCTCTACGGCCTGCTGGAGAAGCGACGCGAGGTGGACCGGATCGCCACGGATCTGGAGATCTTCGAGGCGAAGGAGACGCCGCCGCAGACCACGCGCGCGCGGCTGCGCGGCGAGTTCATCCGCAAGGCGCAGGAGAAGCGGCGTGATTTCACCGTCGACTGGGTGCACCTGAAGCTGAACGACCAGGCCCAGCGAACGGTGCTGTGCAAGGATCCGTTCCGGGCGCACGACGAGCGCGTGGAGAAGTTGATCGCGAGTATGTGAGATGTCCTCAGACAAGCACCCTGACTCCGGCCAGCCCGATCCGACGCGTCCGGACACGTGGCGGCGCCGCAGCCGGTTCGACAAGATCCGTGAGGAGATCGAGGCGAACCGGCGCGGGGAGTACGCCGTGCCGACGTGGGTGCTCGCGCTCGCCCTGGTCGCGATGATCGCCGGGTTGGCGGCCCTGGTGATCTACGCCCGCTAGGCGTGAGCTGGCTGAGCCCGGCGCCCCCTACGGCGTGACCTGGCCCCATAGGATCGCCGCCATGGCTCGTGGCTCACGAATCGCGCAGTTGGCGCTGATCATTCTTGGTTTCCTGGCGTTCGTCATGATGTTCGCGGTGCTGTTCGGGGACGGCGCCGACACCGGATTCAACTGGACCTGCAACGACCAGGGCAATTGCAACGGGACCACCCACAACGACCCCAGCGGCTTCCATCAGGCGGTGCTGCTGGGTCTGCTCGGCATCGGCTTCGAGGTGGCGGCCGTGGCGGTCGGGGTACGCGGTGGCGCTGCGGCGGTGGGCTCTGGCGCCGCCCGCTCTGCCGCGGGCGGTCCTGGCGCCGCCCAGGCCCCGGCGGGGTACTCCGCTCCCGGCACGGCGCAGCCGCAGTTCGGCGGGCCGTCCGCGCCGTTCGGGACTGGCCAGTCCGTCGGCATGGGCCAGCAGCCGGGCAGTCCGGGACAACCCCACCAGGCCGCGCCGCAGCAGGCCGGCTACTCGCAGCCGGTCGCGGGATCCCCGGCGGCCCTCACGCCGCCTAGCTCGCCGGCCGCGCAACCCGGCAGCCCGGGTGCTGGCAGGGCGTCCGTGCCGCCTGCCAGCCAGCCCGGGAACGCCACGTCGGGTCAGGGTGGGGCGCAGCCGTACCAGGGCGGGTACGGGCAGCAGGGCTTCCCGCCGCCGTACGGTCAGCAGCAGAGCTGACCCCGTCAGCCGATCTCGACCCGGCCGTCGCGGATCGGCCAGTGCGGATTGCGCGCGATCTCCCAGAGGTGGCCGTCTGGATCGGCGAAGTAGCCGCTGTAGCCGCCCCACTCGGTCCTTGTCGGCTGTTTCACCAGCCGCGCCCCGGCTTCGAGCGCGGCGGCCATCGCGGTGTCTGCCTCCGCTTCGGAGCCGACGCTGATCGCCAGTGTGACTCCGCTGAAGCCGGAGCCCTCCGCGGGCACATCGGCGTCCTCGGCCAGCGCGTCGCGGCCGAACAGCCCGATCCAGCAGCCGCTGGTGCGGAACCAGCAGATGCCCTCGCCTTCGGGATCGCCGCGCCGCTCCCAGCCCAGCGCCTCGTAGAAGGCGACGGCCCGCCCGAGGTCGCGCACGCCCAAGGTCACGATGGTGAAGTTCGCGGGAACACTCATACCCGCGAAGCTACCGGGCGGGTCCGACGTTCCGGGCGCGCCCGCCCGGGCGCCCCGTGATCTGGGGCGTGGGACGCTCCCCAGCCCTGGCGCGGGCGGTTCGGCCCCGCCAAGCGGCCCATGCCCCGGATCATGAGACAGTCGCCTAATGGGAGCTGCCGTTTTCACGACGCGCCTTCCGACATCCCGCGAAGACGCTGCTAGCGTCGACAGCGTGTCCCGAAACCGTACCGAACGCCTGGTCAACCTGGTGATCTGCCTGCTGTCCACCAGGCGGTTCCTGACCGCCGCGCAGATCGCGGCCACGGTGCCCGGATACGAGCACAACCCTGAGTCCCCGAAGGAGCACGAGGCCTTCCAGCGCAAGTTCGAGCGCGACAAGTCCGAGCTGCGCGATCTCGGCGTGCCGCTGGAGACCGGGTCCGCCAGCGCCTTCGACACCGAGCCCGGCTACCGCATCGCCCGGCCCGAGTACGAGCTGCCCGATGTCCTGCTGGAGCCCGACGAAGCGGCCGCGGTCGGGATCGCCGGCCGGCTCTGGCAGCACGCCGGGCTCTCCTCGGCCGCCAGCTCCGGCCTGCTGAAGCTGCGCGCGGCCGGCGTGGAGGTCGATCCGCAGGCCACCCTCGGCGTCGAGCCGGTCGTCATGGTCGACCCGACGTTCAGCCCGCTCACCGGAGCGGCCGGCGACCGCCAGGCCGTCACGTTCTCGTACCGGCCGCCGGAAGCCGACGAGGCGATGCGTCGCCGGTTGCAGCCCTGGGGCGTGGTGTGCTGGCGGGGGCGCTGGTACGTCGTCGGGCACGACCTGGACCGGGACGCCGCGCGTTGCTTCCGGCTGTCGCGGATCGTGGGTGAGGTGCGGCGGGTCGGCAAGCCGGGCGCGTTCGAGGTCCCGGACGGGATCAACCTGATCGACTACGTGGCCCAGTGGTCCGGCCCCTCGGAGCACTCCGGGCGGGCTGTCGTGCGGCTGCGGCATGGACGGGCGGCAGGGGTGCGCCGCTGGGCCGACGACGTCACGCCGGGCGAGGAAGGCGACCTCGCGACCGTCCGCTACTCCTGCGCCGAGCGGCTCGCCGGATGGCTGGTCGGGTACGGCGCGGACGTGGTGGTGCTCGACCCACCGGAGGTGCGGGAGGCGATCGTGGAGCTGCTTCGCCGTAACGCCGAGCGGCACCCGGCGCCGGCGCTGCCGCCGGCCCGGCTCGAGGCGCTGCGAGCGAACCTCCCGAGACCACTCGGGGTCAATGGGGCCGAACAGGCGTGGTCTCGGGAGGTTCGATGACGGCGAGCGTGGACCGGCTCTCGCGCTTGCTGAACCTGGTGCCGTATCTGCTCGGCCGGCCCGGGATCCGGGTCGCGGACGCGGCGGCGGACCTCGGCGTCACCGAGGACCAGCTTCGCGACGACCTGGAGCTGCTGTGGGTCTGCGGCCTTCCCGGGTACGGCCCCGGCGACCTGATCGACATGTCCTTCGACGGGGACTCGGTGACGATCACGTACGACGCGGGGATCGGCCGGCCGCTGCGCCTGACGCCGAACGAGGCGCTCGCGTTGATCGTGGCGCTGCGGCTGCTGGCCGAGACCCCGGGCCTGCCGAACCGGGAGTCGGTCGAGCGCGCGCTCGCCAAGATCGAGTCGGCGGCCGGGGACGCCGCGGACACCGCCGGCAGGGTCGCGGTGCGGCTGCCGGCGAACACCGACCGGCTCGCCGACGCGCAGGCGGCGCTGGCGCGTGGCCGGGCGCTGCGGATCACGTACTACACGGCCGGCAGGGACGAGACCGCCCAGCGGGTCATCGACCCGATGCGTGTGCTGTTCGCGTCCGGGCAGGCGTACCTGGAGGCGTGGTGCCGGCGAGCCGAGGCGGTGCGCATGTTCCGCCTGGACCGGATCGACGCGATGACGGAGCTGGAGGAGCCGGCTGCCCCGCCGGCGCGGGCCCAGCCGACCGACGTGCGCGACGGAGTGTTCCAGCCGACGCCGGACCTGCCGCTGGTGACGCTGCGGGTCGGCCGCCAGGCGCGTTGGATCACCGAGTACTACCCGTGCGAGCAGGTGACGGAGGAGCCGGACGGGCGTTGGCTGGTGTCGCTGCGCGCCTCGGATCTGCGGTGGGCCCGTCGGCTGGTGCTCGGGCAAGGGCTCGCGGTGGAGGCGGTCGGCCCGCCGGAGCTGGTCGAGGCGGTCGGCGAGGAAGCGCGGGCCGCGCTGTCCGCGTACCAGTAGGGTGCTCGGCGTGGACATGCATGACGTGGTGTGGGGCTTGGAGCTGGTCTGGTGGCTGGTGATCGGCATCGTGCTGCTCGCCCTGGTGCTGCTGGCGCTGGCGGTGCTGCCGGTCGCGCACCGGCTGTCCGCGCTGCAACGCGCGAACGCCCTGATGCAGCGGCGGGTCGGCGGCCTGGAAGGGCTGCAGGCCCGGGTGGAGTCGCTGCAGCGGCGGGCAGCGGAGCTGGAGCCGCCCGCCGCCGAGGCGCAGGCCCGGATCGCGCGCGTCAAAGGCGATGAACCGGCATAACACTCAAATCGTACAGTCTTGCGGACACCGGGGCGCCGGGCGGACGATCCGGGTGGCGCCACGTACGATAGGCCACGTCCCACCCCGCCTGGAGGTAGCAGTTATGGGCATGTTGAAGCCGTGGCACATCATCGTTCTGGTGGTGGTGCTGGTCCTCCTGTTCGGCGCCAAGCGGCTGCCGGACGCCGCGCGGGGGCTCGGCCGCTCGTTGCGGATCCTCAAGGCCGAGACGAAGAACCTCACCGAGGACGACGTGGAAGCCAAGGCCGAGGCCGAGCACAGCCGGGAGCCGCTGAAGCCCAACACCGATCCGGTCACGGCCACCCGCGACAAGTCGTCCACCATCGACGGCGAGACCGCGGACAGCTCCAAGGAGTCGGCTGCTGACAAGCAGCGCGACCGCTGACGGCCGCCGCCCGCATCCGACGCCGTGAGTCCACTGATACGTCGGCGCGAGACGAAGTTCTCGCGCGCCGCCGAAGGCTCCATGACGCTCATGGAGCATCTGCGCGAGTTGCGCAGCCGCCTGATGAAGGCCACCCTCGGCGTGCTCGTGGGCCTGGTTCTCTGCCTCATCGTCGCTGACGAGATCCTGAACGTCCTCACGGCGCCGTACTGCGAGTTCTGGAGAGCGCAGGGCAACACCGGCTCCTGCGGCTTCAACGCGAAGTCGCCGATCGACGCCTTCCTGCTCAGCCTGCGGGTCGCGCTCTACGCGGGCGTGCTGGTCAGCGCTCCCGTGTGGCTGTACCAGCTGTGGGCGTTCATCGCTCCCGGCCTGCACCACAACGAGCGGCGCTACACCTACTACTTCGTCGCCGCCGCCACGCCGTTGTTCTTCACCGGCGCCTTCCTCGCCTTCTTCGTGGTCGACAAGGGCATGCGGTTCCTGATGGGGCTGGTGCAGGCCTACAACATCACGTTGGACATCAACGGGTACTTCGACTTCGTCACGAACATCATGCTGCTGTTCGGGATCGGGTTCGAGTTCCCGCTCTTGGTGGTGGCGCTCAACCTGCTCGGAGTGGTCAGCGCCAAGCGCCTGCTGGGCTGGTGGCGGATCGCCGTCTTCCTCTGTTTCGCCTTCGCCGCGTTCGTCACGCCGACCCCGGACCCGTTCGGGATGACGGCGCTGGCGATCCCGATGAGCCTGCTCTACTTCGGCGCCGTGGGGATCGCGTACCT
>WHSM01000312.1 GCA_009380105.1 Micromonosporaceae bacterium | reverse complement strand
GGTGGTCGTCGACCAATGGCGCGTCACACAGCAGCTGATGCGAGCGTTCCTCCGCGCACACAAGAGCCGCACCGACCGAGACGACGATGACCGTGGCCAGACGCCGGGCGCGTGCGACGAATCCGGACGCTCGGCCAAGCGAGACTAGTGAGCCCGCTGCTTCCTTGTGGCGGCCACGACCAGGCGGGCGGTCAGCCGGTCGAGCGCCGACGATGCCACGCCGCAGTCGATCAGGTAGGCGCGCACACCGCCGTGCCGCCGGTCCAGGTGGGCCAGCGCATCGAGGATCGTCTGGGGCAGGGTGCGCGACATGAGGTCGGGCGCCACTCGGACCTCTGGCTGAGTCGGTGAAGGCCGTCCGGCCGGGTCGCGAAGCGCTAGCCGCTTCTCGCTCAGCGCGTAGTCCGCGGCGATCCGCTCCCGTGGCACTCCGACCAGGTCGAGCAGCAGCGCGACCAGCATGCCGGTGCGGTCCTTGCCGGACATGCAGTGGACCACCACAGGGCCCCCAGGGGCTTCGTCGACCGCACTGACCACGGCCGCGATCCGCCTGGTGTTGCGGTCCAGGCTGCCGCGGTACATGTCCGCGAGCGTGCGCTCGGCGTCCGCGTCGCGCTCGGCGTCACGCTCGTCATCGATCCACGGGACCCGGAGATAGAGATCTGTTCCGGCGAAGGGGTGCGGCGTGTCGTCCAACTCCCAGTCCGAGCGCAGGTCGATGATCCGGTCGACACCGTGCGCGCGCACCGCCCGGACCCCGTCAGCGTCAAGGTGGTGCAGCGACTCCGCGCGGATCAGCACGTCGCGCCGGGTGACACGCCCCGAACCCGTCGCCAGTCCCCCGATGTCGCGTGCGTTGACGCACCCGCTCCACGGAAGCTCAGCGGATCCGGTCACTCGTACTGTCGCTTGGGGGTTTTGATCGGGTCGATGGCGTCCACTGTGAGGTACGGGATCGTCTCGCCGTTGATGTCGTCCTTGACGACCTTCTTGTTGTGCCGGCCGATCACCCGCACCCAGGCGCCCTGGTCGAACTCCGGCACATCGCCGTCGAGCGCCACCTTGATCGGGCGGCCGTCGGCGGCGCAGCACGACAGGATCATGCGAGCCAGGTAGCGCCGCCCTTCCTTGTCGACCATCACGAAGCCGGACAGCTCGACCCGGCGCTGCTTGAGCGAGGCGCCCTTGTCGAAGACGGCGCGGGAGGCGTAGTCCAGCACCGAGATCTTGGCCGGGTCGCCCTTGGGCAGCGGTGGGAAGTCGCTGGTCTCCCCGACGGCGAGCGCGGTGCCGCTGCGGCCGGCGGCGTCGGCTCCCAGCGCCGGCGGCGCCAGCAGCAGCAACGCCAGCACCGGCAGGATCAGCAGCCACGAGACGCCAGGGGCCCCGTGGGCGCCGTTACCGGCTGCCTTCGCGGGGTCGTGGTCGGCGTCACCGGCGTCGTGGCACCCCGGCGCCGGCTCCTCGGCGTCGTCCTTGCCGACGAACTCCGGGATCAGGGTCGCGATCGCGATCACCACCAGGAACACCCCGGCGGCGATCAGGAACGGGCGCACGCCCTCCTTGATGTACCGCAGGTAGAGGTCGGTCATGCCGGTGCGCAGCGCCGCGCCGCCGACCAGGAGCATCACCACGCCTTGCGCCGCCTTGTTCACAGCAACACCGCCCCCACCAGGACACTGATCAGGATCGCCACGCCGAGGGTGGCGGGCGCGAACCGGAACGCGAACCGGCGACCGAACACGCCGGCCTGCATCGCGAACAGCTTGATGTCCACCACCGGGCCGACCACCAGGAACACCAGCCGCGAGGTCAACGAGAACTGTGACAGCGACGCCGCGATGAAGGCGTCGGCCTCCGAGCAGATCGACAACACCACCGCGAGCAGCGCCAACGCGATCACCGACAGCACCGGATTGTCGGCCACGGCCTGCATCCACTGCGCCGGCACCACCACGTTCAGGGTGGCCGCGGCGAGGCCGCCCACGACCAGGAATCCGCCCGCGTGCATCAGGTCGTGCCGGCAGGACGCGACGAACGCGCGCCCCTTCGACAGGCCCTCCAACTCGGGACGGCCGCGCTGGCGGATCCAGTCCGCGCGGCCCAGGCGCAACCACAGCCAGCCCATCGCCATCGCGACCAGGATGCTGGCGACAAAGCGACCGACCACCATCTCGGGGTTGCGCGGGAACGCCACCGCCGTGGCCACCAGCACGACCGGGTTGATCGCCGGCGCGGCCAACAGGAACGCGAACGCGGCGGCAGGGGCCACGCCACGCCGCACCAGCGCCCCCGCGACCGGGACGGCGGCGCATTCGCAGCCCGGCAGCACCAGACCCGCGGCGCTGGCGGCCGGCACCGCCGCGGCCGGTTTCTTCGGCAGCACCCGGGTGAAGAACGATGGCGGCACGAACACCGCGATCACGGCCGAGAGCAGCACCCCGAACACCAGGAACGGCAGCGCCTGCACCACGATCGACACGAACACGGTCGCCCAGGTCTGCAACCCGGGCAGGTTGAGCAGGTCCACCAGCCAGCCGCGCAGCGCCACGACGGCGATCAGCAGCACGGCCAGGATCTCGACCGAGCCGACGCGTCCGGCAAGACCCCGCTTCGGCGGGGTCGGGTCGAGCTGGGGAGCGGTCTCGGTGGCGGTCACGGAGAGAGGGTATCGGGTGATTCGTCGGCCGCGGCGTCCGCCACGGCGGGGCGTGAGCCGTTCGAGGGGCTCGGCTCCGGCAACGGGTTCGGCTCGGGTAGCGGGTTCGGCTCGGCGCCGCCGTACCGGCGATCACGCCGCGCGTACAGCTCGCACGCGTGCCAGAGATGCCGGCGGTCGAAGTCCGGCCACAAGGTGTCCAGAAAGACCATTTCGGCGTACGCGCACTGCCACAGCAGGAAGTTGGAGATCCGCTGCTCGCCGGAGGAGCGCACGAACAGATCCACGTCCGGGATGTCCGGCTCGTCGAGATAGCGGGCGAACAGCTTCTCGTTGACCTTGTCCGGGTTGACCCGGCCGGCAGCTGCGTCTCGTGCGATCGCGGCGGCCGCGTCGGCGATCTCGGCGCGGCCCCCGTAGTTCACGCAGAACTGGAGCGTGAGCACCGTGTTGTCGCGAGAGAGCGCTTCGGCGTACTCCAACTCTCTGATGACGCTGCGCCACAGCCGGGGACGGCGACCGGCCCAACGCACGCGCACGCCCATCGCGTGCAGATCGTCGCGGCGACGGTGGATCACGTCCCGGTTGAAGCCCATCAACCAGCGCACCTCGTCCGGGGAGCGCTTCCAGTTCTCGGTGGAGAAGGCGTACGCGGACAGGTGCCTGATCCCCAGCTCGATGGCGCCTTCGATCACGTCGAACAGCGACGCCTCGCCGCGCTCGTGGCCCTCGGTGCGCGTGAGGCCGCGCTGCTTCGCCCAGCGGCCGTTGCCGTCCATGATGATCGCCACGTGCCGCGGGACCAGCCCGGGCGGCAACGCCGGAGCACGGGCCCCGGACGGATGCGGCGCAGGCGGCCGGACAGCAGCAGTACGCCGTGACACTGGAGCCCCCTCAGGTCCGATCCACTAGCGGGAGTGAGCGTAACTCGCGCTCCAGGTGCCACTGCAGGTGCGCCGCGACCAGCCCGCTGGCCTGGCGCCGGATCGGCGGCTCACTCGCCTCGGCCTCGGCCCAGTCGCCGCTGGCCAGCGCGGCCATCAGCCGCAGCGTCGCCGGCGCCGGGTTCGCCGCGCCGGGTGGGCGGCACCGCTGGCACACGCATCCGCCGGCGGGCACCGAGAAGCCGCGGTGCGGGCCGCGTTCCCCGCACACCGCGCACTCGCGCAGCGACGGCGCCCAGCCGGCGACGCCCATCGCCCGCAGCAGGTACGCGTCAAGCACCAGGCTGCCGGGACGCTCGTCGTCGGCGAGCGCCCGCATCGCGCCGAGGGTGAGGAGGAACAGCCGCAGCGTCGGCTCGCGCTCCACCGGGGTGAGCCGCTCAGCGGTCTCCGCGATCGCGCTGGCGGCGGTGTAGCGGGGATAGTCGGTCGAGATCGGGCCGTGCAGCGCGATCCCCTCGGCCTGGCTCACGATGTCCAGCGAGCGCCCCTCGGCGAGTTGCACGTCCACGTGCCCGAACGGCTCCAGCCTCGCCCCGAACCGGCTGCTGGTCTTGCGCACGCCTTTCGCGACCGCCCGCACCCGGCCGTGCCGGCGGGTCAGGAGGGTGACGATCCGGTCCGCCTCGCCCAGCTTCTGCACCCGCAGCACGACAGCGTCGTCGCGGTAGAGGCGGCTGCGGAATCCGGGCATGCCGCCATTCTCCCTCGCCGATCCCCGGTCGCTCCTACGCCGTGCCGGGCGGAGCCACAGCTCGTCGGCGTCGGCCGGGTCCTGCCAGCCGAGCCACTTGCCGCAACCCCCTGCGCCACGCGCCGGCGGGCAGGGGTCACCGGCGGCGGAGCGGCACCCGGCACAATTGCGGGTGGACCTGTCGAGCCGGGAGGAGGCCGCGCATGCCATCGGCGCCGCAGATCCCCGGCTACCGGGAGGTGCGACTGCATCGCCGTGGCTCCAGCGCGGATGTCTACCGGGCCACCCTGGAGCATCTGAACAGCACGGTGGCGATCAAGCTGCTTCGGCTGGACGAGCTCACCACGTACGAGCAGTTCCAGCAGGAGCTCGACACCGCGGTCCAGCTCTCCCAGCAGGCGCACGTGGTGCGGATCCTCGACACCGGGATGGTCGGCGACCGGCCGTACCTGACGATGGAGTTCTGCGAAGACGGCTCGTACGCCGAGATCGTCGCCGGGCACGGCCCGCTGTCGATCCGCGACGTCGTCGACGTCGGCGCCAAGATCGCCGAGGCGCTGCACGCCGCGCACGAGATGGGGTTCATCCACCGCGACGTGACACCGGCCAACGTCATGCGGTCGCGGTCCGGGCCGGCCCTGACCGACTTCGGCATCGCGCGCAGGCCGGCCGAGCTCACCGGCACCGTGACGCTGAACAAGCTCACGCCGCACCACGCGGCCCCGGAGGCGCTGCAACGCAAGCCGCAGTCGATCCAGTCCGACGTGTACAGCCTCGGCTCCACGCTGTGGTTCCTCCTCGCCGGATATCCGCCGTTCGCGCAGCGTGGCGAACGGAACCCGGATCCGTTCACGTATCGGGAGCGGGTGCTCACCCGGCCAGCGCCGCTGATCCCACGGCCGGACGTGCCGGTGTGGCTGCAGACCGAGATCGCCCGCGCGATGTCGAAGCGGGTCGACGACCGGCCCCCGAACGCCAAGGCGTTCGCCGACGCGCTGCGGCGCGGCTGGGCGATCTGGAAAGGCCAGGAGTGGCAGCCGCCGGTGGCCTACCACCCGCTGAACCAGCCGCCGGCAGGCGAGGCCGACGCGGGCGCTCAGCCGGCCCATCCGTCGGTTCCCGGATCGCCTGCGGGCCCGGGGATCCCCGGATCGCCGGT
>WHSM01000186.1 GCA_009380105.1 Micromonosporaceae bacterium | reverse complement strand
TCAGCGCAATGCCCAGTCGCCCTCGATTACCCATCGTGACTGGCTCTGGTAGAACTGAAACCAATCGATGTTGCCGTGGTCCTCAGACCCGTCGGGGTCGGTCGGGGGGGCCGGACAGCGTCAGATCGATCTGTTGCTCGCTCGCCACACCGAGCCATGCCGTTCGGTAGCAGTGCTGCTCTCCGGGGCCGGGAGCCGCGTACAGCGGGTGGTCAGGAGTCAGGACCGCCTCAAGCCGAAACGCGATTCCGTTGGTACTCGGCAACATCTCAAGCACCCACGAGTCCTCGAGGTACACGTGGGCGAGGGGCTCAAACGTGGCGGCATAGCTCACGGGCCTGAGTATGCCCTCCGACTGCACGCACATGCCGCCGACAGAGAACTTGCGGAGCTACCGAATTGAGGACGTTCTAGCGCCCTCTAGGCTCGGGGGCGTGAACGTCCTTGCAGCCGATCTGCAGCACTACCTCCAGCAGTCGCGCGACTCGCTGCTGCGCGCGCTCGACGACCTCAGCGAGTACGACGCCCGGCGGCCGGTGATGCCCAGCGGCACCAACCTGCTCGGACTGGTCAAGCACCTCGTCGGCATCGAGGCGTCATACCTCGGCGACTGTCTGGACCGCCCGGCGCCGTTCCATCTTCCTTGGGTGGAGGACGGATCGATCTGGGACTCCGCAGACATGTGGGCGACGGCTGACCAGTCCCGCGGCTACATCGTGGACCTCTACCGCGCGGCTTGGGCGCACAGCGATGCCGCGATCGCAGAACTGCCGCTTGAGTCCCCCGCCACGGTCTCCTGGTGGCCTGAGGAGCGACGGGCAACGACCTTCGGGCATCTGCTCACCCGGGTCGTCGCTGAGACCGCCCAGCACACAGGGCACGCCGACATCATCCGCGAGACCATCGACGGCCGCAGCGGCCGGGACCACGACGACATCGGCAACGCCCAGTGGTGGGACGACTACGTCGGGCGTATCCAGGCGGCGGCCGACACGTTCAGGTGAGCACTCGAATCGGCGTGCCCGTCCCGGAACGATTCAGTGTTCCCGGCGACCTCGCCGACGCGCCCACAAGCTGCCTCCGCATCGCGGCGTCACAGCGGCCCGCATGCCTCACTCGTGAAGCGAGGGAGTTTCCTCAATTGCCGCGAGTCGCTCGGCCCTGCCGATGTTTCGCTCACGGACAATGTGCATGGCCGAGGCATCGCGACGGTCGACCGTCGAACATCACCGCCTAGTGCTCGGCCTGGATGGTCCACACCGACACCCGTGGCCCCCTCGGGCTTACACGGAATCTTCGCTCAGGTCCGCTCGTAGGTGAGGTCGAAGTCCTTTCGCCACGTCTTGCCCTGATCCTCGGAGGCCTCCCAGCGGCCGAGGATCCGGTCCGTCTCGACGTCGGCGATGAACCGCTGGTGCATGTCCGGGTCCTCGCGGGTCATGGTCCAGTGCCCACCGTCGAAGATCATGGCGAACTCCCGGCAGACGCCTCGGTCATCGTGATAGAGCGCGATGTAGGCGTCGTTCGGGTCGCTGCGTCCGAGGACGAGGCTCATCTCGGAGTGCGCGTGTTGGCCTCCGGCGAACTCCGAGCGCATGACCAAGAACGACTCCCCGATCCATTCGACGATGGTCGAGCCCGGCACCTGGGCGCCGGGGGGCTCGAGGAACCAGGCGTCCGAGATCGTCGTCATCCACTCGCCGACGAGCCCGTCAAGCTTCTCGAGTTCGGTGTTGCGCATAGCTCCTCCCGAGCTGCCTCGACCAACACGCCTCAAGCACGACCACAGTCGCACAGCGCGAAACAATCGGCCACCAAAAGAGGGCTGCATCGAGCGAGCGGATGCCTTTCCGCGACTGATGGGCCTTCGGTCTGCGTGCGCGTCCGGCGCACACTCATGCCGCGGTCAGGACGCGCCGCTCACTGGAGTGGGGCGCCGCCGAAGCCGATCTCGTTGCCGTCGGGGTCGCGGTAGATCACCTTGCGCACACCGTTTCCGTACGTCTCCCGCGAGGCGGGCTCGATTCCTCGGGCGCTGATGCTCTCGACCCGGTCATCGAGGTCGTCGACGAACATCGTGTGCAGCGCATGGCCGGCACCCTCGGGCAGCACCTTGATGTACAGGTATCGATGCTCGGCGAGCTCCCACACCGCCTCAGTCACGTTCGGGAGGAACGCGGGTTCAGAGCCCAGCAGCCGCTCGTACCAGGCGAGGGCGCGCTGGTACTCGCTCACCGGGAGGCCTGCGAAGAGGTCAAGCGTCACGCGTCTACGCTAACCCGCAGGCGTGTGACGTTCCTGTGGAGAAGCCGCAGAGCCTCTGGGATGGTCACGTTGATCGCCAAGGCGCTGACCTCGACGTCCGTATCGCTGCTCAGGGACGAATGTTCCCACCCGCGCTGGACGCCGACATCGACGTCCGGACATGCCGCATGTGCGCTCATGCCGCCGTGACGACCGGGTTCGATCCCGCCTGAGTTCGAATCCGACGGGATGTAGTGCTTCCGTCTTCGGACGAAGCTAGTGGTCCGGCTGGATGCGGTAGACGGACACGTGGGAGCGCGACTCGGCGGTGAACTCCGCCCCGCCCCAGTCAGCGTGCCTGGTCTCCAGCTCGAACCCGGCCAACTGAGCCATGAGGTCCAGCTCGGCTGGCCAGATATAGCGGTGCGGGCTGCGGGCCAGCCGAGCCTGCTTGCCCTCACTGAAGGTGAAGTGGTGCGAGACCACGTGCTGGCGCAGCGTGTCGTACGTGTCCAGGAGGATGTAGCCGGGCTCGTGATGGCAAACCACGGCCTGCTGACCCGGTGGCAGTTTGCGCAGCTCGGGCACCCAGAGTTCGATCACGAACCGGCCGCCCGGCGCGAGGTGACGGGCGGCATTGCGGAAGCACGCGACCTGCTCGGCTTGCGTGTACAGGTTGGAGATCGTGTTGTAGACGAGGTAGACGAGCGTGTACGTCCCCGGAGCCGTGACGGTCGTCATGTCGCCGACGATCACCGGGATCGTCGCTTCATCCGCCTTCGTTCGCAGTTGGTCGATCATCGGAGCTGACAGCTCGATGCCGGTGACAGGCACCCCTCGCTGCGCGAGTGGGACGGCCACGCGTCCGGTTCCGATGGCGAACTCGAGCGCCTGCCCATCGCCCGCGAGTTCGGCGAGGCGGTCCACGATCGGCCCCAGGACCTCGGGCGCGAACATGCCGGCGCCCGGCGTGTCATAGCGTTGGGCGGCATCGACGTCCCAGATCTCCTCCTGTCGCATGCCGCCAACGATCGCCGTGGGTGTACGCGTTGTCCAACGATTTGCGGCGCTGCCAGTCCATGACGGATTGAGTCCAGGTCAGCACAGTTGACGTCCAGACGTCTCAGGTCCGATGTCAGACGGTGGATGTACGGTCTGCTCGTGAGCGGTGACGAGCTGGGGCGCCGGTCCGTCGAGGCAGCGGTCGCTGATGCTGGACTGGCCATGATGGAGTTCGACGGCGCATGCCGGTGGCTGGTCGACGCCACGCAGGGGCCGATGGAGCCGCTCGCCGCCGAGGCGTGGGTCTTCAACCGGGCCGTCACGCACGTGCTGCTGATAAAGCACCGCTGGCGCGGCTGGGTACCACCGGGCGGGAGGGTCGAGCCGGGTGAGACACCGCGGGAAGTGGCGCGCCGTGAGTTGTGGGAGGAAACCGGGCTTCGGGCGGAGTTGCTGTCGCGGCCTGCCGCGGTCGCCGTTCGCTCCTACCACCGGGACTGGCCACCGACGCTCGGACTGTCATACGCCGCGATCGTGGATTCCTCGACCCCGCTCGCCACAGAGCGCGGGCAACCGGCGGCCTGGACGAGCCTGGACCATGACTGGGGGAGCTTCTTCGCCGACGACCAGCCTCGGATCCGTCAATGCGCGAACCTGATGACGGCCGGTCAATCCTCCCAGTCCAGCTGAGATTCGGCACACCGACGCGGCGGGCGTGCTCCTCGGCCTCGGCCCGGCCCACCGCATCACCACGCTGCCTATCGGCAGCGACATGCCGACCGAGGACAAGGCCTGGGTGGATGCCGCCAACCCCAGCGATCACCTGCTGGTGCTGACCCCGGAGCAGCTCAAGGCGATGTCGGAGGAGATCCGGGCGGTCGTGCAGCGCTATCGCGCCCAGCCCCCGCCGAGGCGAACCGGGCGGCGCGCAAGGCGGTTGCGGAAAAGGTCAGCCCGGAGCAGCCACACTGTCATGCCGCGCACCGCCGCTCCTACGCCGCATCGCCGGAGGTCACGCCCGACGCACTGGAGCCATTCCTAGGCGACGAGGGAGTGGGCCTAAACGAAGTCGACGGAGTCGGTCGGGGCCGTCCCTCCGCGCCGTCCGGGAGCGGTCTGGTCCTGCCAGTAGAGGTTCGTGTGGGCGATGACCTGGTCAGGTGGCGGCGCGCCCCACCGGGTCTGGTCTTCGGTGGTGTGGGCGTCGCTGACCAATGTCGCGTCGTAGCCCCGGACGATCGCCCCGTGCAGCGTCGAACGGATGCAGGCGTCGGTCTGCGCTCCCGTGACAAACAGGCGCCCCACCCTGCGTTCGGCGAGGACAGCCTCCAGGTCGGTGGCTTCGAAGGAGTCGCCGTACTGCTTGTGGATCAGCGGCTCGGGTCCCTCCCGGGTGAGCTCGGGGACGTACTGCCAGCCGTCGCTGTCTTTCGGCAGGTTGTCGTCGGAGTGTTGCACCCAGATGACCGGCGCCCCCTCCGCTCTTGCCTTGCCCACGAGGACGGCGATGTTGGCGATCACGCCGTCACGGTTGTGCGCGTCGGCCACGACGTCGTTCTGGACGTCGATGACCAGCAGCGCGGTGTGTGGACGGTCAGGCAGGGACGTCATGGTGCTCTCCTCTGCGAATGGTCCTGGATGTGCAGCAATGCTACGGGCGGGGACTGACACCAGCCGCTGGTCGTCACAGCATCTCGACCTCGTCGCCCGCCCGCGATTCCCTGATCACTGTCATGTTCTGCAGCTTCATAGGCCGGATGCTAGGTTCGGTTCCGGACGTTCTGCTTCCGGAACGCGAAAGGATGCTGTGACGCCTGACGCGAGCCCCACGGCACGGGCTCTGCTGGCCCTCGAACTGGTCCAGGGCAGTCCGGGCGTCACCGCGGACCGGCTCGCCGACAAGCTCGGCGTCTCGGAGCGGGCCGCCCGGCGGTACGTCGGCATCCTCCGCGAGGCCGGCATCCCGATCGAGTCCGTCCGTGGGCCCTTCGGCGGCTACCGCCTCGGCCGCGGCCTGCGGCTTCCGCCTCTGGTGTTCAGCGCCACGGAGGCCCTCGGCCTGGTCATGGCCGTGCTCGACGGCCACCACGACGCGAGCGACCCCACCGACCCGGTCGGCAGCGCGCTCGGCAAGATCATGCGGGCGCTCCCGGAGCCGGTGGCCGCCCAGGCCGAAGCCGTCCGCCGGACCACGGCGCCCGTCCCCGACCGTGCCGCCGCCCGGCCCGACCCCGGGACCACGACCGCCCTCGTGCAGGCGTGCTCGAACCACCGACGGGTGCGGCTCGACTACCGCACGGAGGCCGGGTCGGAGTGGGTCATCGAGGTCGATCCGTGGGCGGTCGTCGTACGCCACGGCCGGTGGTACCTGCTGTGTCGGTCCCACACCACAGACGCCCGGCGGGCATACCGGATCGACCGGGTCCGCGGAGTGGAGGCGCTCGACGACACCTTCAGCCCACCCGCCGACCTCGACCCGGTCGCCACGCTCGAGGAGCATCTCGCCATCGGATGGGAGTACGACGTCGAGATCGTCATCGACGCCCCCATCGACGCCGTGGCGCCTTGCGTCCCCCGCACCATCGGACTGCTCGAGTCGCTCGATGCCCAGACCACCTGCCTGGTCGGCAGCACCAGCAACCCGGTGTGGTATGCCGAGCAGCTCGCGGCGATCCCGGCGTCGTACCGGATCGTGAGATGCCCCGAACTCCAGGAAGCCGCGCGCGTCCTCGGGCAGCGGCTGCTGGCGGCGAGCGCAAGTCCACATCCCTGACCTCGCCCACGTGTCACGGCGATTCTCAGGAAGACCGCGCGGCCAACCGAAAGTCATCGCCTCCGGCGAGCGGCCGGTGACACCATCGCCGGGTGTTGACGATCGGAATGCTCGGCGGCTTGAGTTGGGAGAGCAGCGCCGAGTACTACCGCCTCGCGAACGAACTCATGCGCCAGCGTCTCGGGCGAACACCACGACGCTCGGAACCGCCGCGCGCGTCCGCGCGTCCAACGCGCATGACCAGGAGACGTGCTGTGACGCGGTTGCTGTCGGCGCTTGCGCTCGTGGTGGGCGCGACGGGGGTCATGGGGTTCGCCGGCGCCGCGCCGGCGTGCGCGTGCTCCTGTGTGCAGCGGAGCCCGGCGGAGCTGGCGGCCAGCGCCGACGCCGTCTTCACCGGGACGGTCCGGGCGGTTCGGGGCCCTGGGCTGTTCGCCGGTCCTGAGGACAGAGCGGTGGCGACGATCGACGTCGACGCCGTCTACCAGGGCGACGTCGCTGAGCGGGTCGACGTGGCGGCCGTGCCTGCGGAGGCGAGCTGCGGCGTGGAGTTCCACGCGGGAGAGCGCTACATCCTGTACGCGACCACGGAGTCGGCCGGCGCCGCGCCGTACCACACCGGGTTCTGCACCGGCACCGAGAAGCTGACCGCCAGAACCGGGGTCGGAGGCGCTGCGCCGGGGCCCGCGAAGTCGCCGCGCGCCGGCGCCGAGCTGGCGCCGCAGGCCGGTTCCCCCTGGGCCCTGGGCGCGGGCCTGCTGGTCGCCACGATGCTGGTGGGACTGCCCGCGGCGCTGACACTGCGCGCACGGCGGGCGAGAGCACGCTGACCAGAGCGCGGGGAGCCGGTAGCGAGTTGAGTGCCCGGGGCGGAAAGCGACGCTAGCCTGAAGGCGACCGGCCGAGCCGGGCTTGTCTGCCCAGGGCTTGCCACTATGGTCGAGGGGTCGGGGGGAACGTCACAGTCGCCGGTCCTTGGAGTTGAAGGTGTCAGAACACGCGTCGGCTCCGCACGGGTTGTTGCTCCCCGCGGCGGCTCGGCTGGTCCATATCGGGCCGCACAAGACCGGCACCACCGCCCTGCAGAGCGCGTTCCACGTCGGCAGAGAGCAGTTGGCTGAGCACGGCGTGACGTACGCCGGCAACGAGCAGCATGTCGTTCGCGCCGCGCTCGCGGTGACCGGACAGCCGCACATGCTCGGCGAGGGGGAGCCACAGCAGCGCCACTGGGAACGGTTGGTCGCCGACGTGAAGGCAGCGGGCGACAACCGCGTGGCGGTCACCTCCGAGTTCTACTCCGAGGCCGACGACGACGCGGTGCGCCGGGTGATCGAGGAGTTGGGCGGCCCTCTGGTCCACATCGTGGTGACCTTGCGGCCGCTGGCGAAGATCGTGCCGTCCCAGTGGCAGCAGTGGGTGCAGAACGGGCTTCGGGAGCCGTACGAGAAGTGGCTCGACTCGACACTCAACCAGCCGCCGAAGACCCGGCAGCGCCGCAAGTTCTGGCAGCGCCACGATCACGGCCAGTTGGTCGAACGGTGGACCGCCATCGCCGGCAAGGACAACCTCACGGTCGTGGTGGTCGACGAGAACGACGGCCGGATGCTGCTGCGGACGTTCGAAGCGATGCTCGGATTGCCCGACGGGCTCCTGGCTCCGGAGAAGGCTCAGGCGAACCGCTCGCTCACGCTCGCGGAGACCGAGATCGTGAGGCAGTTCAACAAGGAGTTCAGGCGCCAACCCTGGTCTGACCGGGTGTACGCCAGGTACCTGCGCCGGGGCGCGGTGATGCAGATGAAGGCCGCGCGCCTGCCGGCGCCCGACGAGCCGAAGATCGTCACGCCACCGTGGGCGCTCAAGCGCGCCGCGGAGATCGGAGCCGAGTCAGCGAGTCAGATCCAGGCCCTGGGAGCGCGGATCGTCGGCGACATCGACTCGCTGGGCGCGCTGCCACCCGATCGGGCGGAGGCCACGGCCGCGCCGGAGCTGGCGCTGGAGCCCGCGGCCGAAGCCGCCGCCGAGGCTGTGGTCGGGGCGATCATGGCCAGTGGCGACGCTGACCCGGAGGCACAGCCGATCGAGGACCGGCGGGTCCGGCACGTGCCGTCCACGGCGTTGATGAGCGTGGTGTTGCGGCGCGTCGCGCGCCGGTTCAGGAAGCTCCGGCGCGCGCTTCTGAGGCGATCGGCGTAGCTCCTCCGTCCCAGATCGCGAGTCCCGACCGCAAGTCGGCGCGATCCAAGATCGCCAATCTGGGTACGGGACCGCAATCCCAGTGCGGATTCGCACCAGAAACAGCGATCTTGCGAGAGGCTGCGCGTGTCAGAGGGCGAGGTGGATGGACAGCGCTTCGCCCAGCCGGGCAAGCAGTGGATCCGGCACTCGCCCGATGTGCCCGCTGAGCCGATCCACCGCGACCGCCCTCGCCTGCTC
>WHSM01000443.1 GCA_009380105.1 Micromonosporaceae bacterium | reverse complement strand
GTGGCGCCCGGCGTTGCGGCCGCGCTCTGCGCCACCGTCGGCATCACCGACGTGTGGCCGGGCTGGCTGGACAGGGCCGCCAATCTGGCCCGCACATCGACCGCCGAGCCGGGCCGGTCCTCCGGCGCCTTGGCGAGCAGCCCGCCCACCAGCTCGTCGAGCGCCGCCGGAACATCCGGCCTGCGTTCGCGGACTGGGTTCGGCGCTGAGTGCAGATGCTGGTACAGCACCCCCATCGGGTTCTCGCCCTCGAACGGCGGCGCCCCGGTGAGCATCGCGTAGATCACGCAGCCCAGTGCGTATAGATCAGTACGGGCGTCCGGCGGCCCGCCGGACGCCTGTTCGGGCGCCATGTAGTGGCTGGTCCCCACGACGGTGGCGGCACGGGTGAGCGCGGCCTGCGTGGCGCTCTGCAGGCGCGCGATGCCGAAGTCGAGCACCTTCACCGTGCCGTCCGGTGTGACCAGCAGGTTGCCGGGCTTGATGTCGCGGTGGATCACACCGGCGCTGTGGGCGGCGTCGAGCGCGGCGCAGACCTGGCTGGCGATCCGCGTCGCCTCCCGGACCGGGAGCGGGCCGTCGGCGAGGACGGCGTCGAGGGCCCGCCCCTCCACCAGCTCCATCACCAGATAGGGCCGGTCGTCGTCGCCGAAGTCGTACCCGGCCACGATGTTCGGGTGCGCCATCCGCGCCACGGTGACGGCCTCGCGGCGGAACCGCTCCACGGCGGCCGGGTCGGTGAGTCCGCCCTGGTTCAGGATCTTGACCGCGACCGGCCGGTCGAGCCGCAGGTCGTGGCCGCGCCACACTTCGGCCATGCCGCCGCGGCCGAGCAGGCTGTCGAGTCGGTAACGGTCGGCGAGGGGGGATGGTCGCACCCGTCCATCCTGGCAGCCGCCCAGGCGCCGCCGCACTCCGGTGGGTCAGCGGCCCGGGCGGTCAGCACCCAGTCAGCGGCGCCTGGCGCGGTACGCGACCGTCACGTACGGCAGGTCGAACTCCTCCCGCCCCGCGAGATCCGGGTGGCGGCTGAGCAACTCCCGCAGGTCACTTTCCAGTTCGGCGCGCTGCGCGTCCGACGCGGTCAGGTAGTACGACCGGGAGCGGAGCAGATCCCGCAGCGAGTCAGGCGTGTGGCGTGCCGCATGAGGAAAGGTCTTCTGCGCCACCTCGGTGAAATGGCCGTCCAGCGGTGGCCCGCGCCAACCGGCGTTAACCCCGGCGCCGTCCTGGCTGCGGAGCAGTATGGTCAGTTCGGCGACCCAGGAGACGGACTCGTCGCGGATGTTCCAGATCGGCGCGAAGACCCCGGCCTGCCGCAGCACGCGCGCGATCTCCGGGTGCGCCGTCGCCGGGTCGAACCAGTGGTACGCCTGCCCGGCGATCACCGCGTCCGCGCTGCCGTCCGGCAGCGGGATCGCCTCGGCCGAGCCGGCGAGCACCCGGGTCCGCCCGTCGGCGAGTTGGTCGGCGCACCGTTGCCGCATCTGGGCGTCCGGCTCGACGGCGACGCAGCGGTAGCCCAGGTCGAGAAGTTGCCGGGTGAGAATCCCGGTGCCCGCGCCCAGGTCGACCACCTCCGTGGTGGAGCCGAGCGCCCACCGGAGCGCCGCCTCGGGGTAGCGGGGTCGCACCTTGTCGTACAGCTCCGCGGCCTGCCCGAACGACTCGCTCTGCTCCCGCATCCTCTGCTCGTCCACGCTGCCACCCTATTCGGGCGCCAGCGATCGTGGGATGAGGGCAAATGGCGTGACAGGCGGTATGTCACGGGCGTTAGGCTCGTGCACTGTGAACGAGCAGAGTCCGCGCGCCCAGTCCGCGCCCGCTGACCACGATGAAGACCTGCCGGAGCAGATGCGGGTACGCCGTGAGAAGCGCGCCCGGATGCTGGAGGCGGGCCAGGACCCGTACCCGGTGGAGGTGCCGCGCACCGCCACGCTGCGCGAGGTCCGCGACGGTCACCCGGATCTGCCCGCCGACACCAGCACCGGCGACGAGGTGGCGGTGACCGGCCGGGTCATCTTCGCGCGCAACACCGGCAAGCTCTGCTTCGCCACACTGCGGGAAGGCGACGGCACGGAGCTGCAGGCGATGCTGTCGCTGGCGAAGGTCGGCCAGGAGTCGCTCGACGACTGGAAGCGGCTGGTCGACATCGGCGACCTGGTCTCCGTCGAGGGCGAGGTGATCACCAGCAAGCGCGGTGAGCTTTCCGTCCTGGCGGAGCGGTGGCGGATGGCGGCCAAGGCGCTGCGGCCGCTCCCGGTGGCGCACAAGCCACTGTCCGAAGAGGCCCGGGTACGGCAGCGTTACGTCGATCTGATCGTGCGTCCCCAGGCTCGGGAGAACGCGCGCGTCCGCTCGGCTGTGGTGCGGAGTCTGCGGGCGACGCTCGACGCGCGGGGTTTCGTCGAGGTGGAGACGCCGATGCTGCAGCTGCTGCACGGTGGCGCTACCGCGCGGCCATTTGTGACGCACAGCAATGCGCTAGATATCGATCTATATCTACGAATCGCGCCGGAGCTCTATCTCAAGCGATGCGTGGTGGGTGGAATCGAGAGGGTCTTCGAGATCAATCGAAACTTCCGGAACGAGGGCGTCGACTCCTCGCACTCGCCCGAGTTCGCGATGCTCGAGGTCTATGAGGCGTACGGCGACTACAACACCATGGCCGACCTCACCCGCCGACTGGTGCAGGACGCCGCGAAAGACGTATTCGGCTCCACCGTGGTCCGTCATCACGACGGGTCCGAGCATGACCTCGGCGGCGAATGGCGCCAGATCACGCTCTACCAGGCCGTGTCGGAGGCGCTCGGAGAAGAAGTGACGCCCGCCACTCCGGTGGAGACCCTTCGTCAGTACGCCGACAAGCACGACATTGCCTGGGATGCGAAGTGGGGGCCGGGAAAGCTCACAGAGGAGCTTTTCGAGGAGCTTGCGGTCCACACGTTGGTCGCGCCTACTTTTGTGCGGGACTACCCGATCGAGACCAGCCCGCTGACCAGGGCGCATCGGTCGACGCCGGGGGTCGCTGAGAAGTGGGACCTCTACCTGCAGGGCGTCGAGCTGGGCACGGCGTACTCGGAGCTGGTCGACCCCGTGGTCCAGCGGGAACGCCTGATGCGGCAGTCCTTGCTCGCCGCCAAGGGCGACCCCGAGGCGATGCGGCTCGACGAGGACTTTCTGCGGGCTATCGAGTACGGAATGCCGCCCAGCGGTGGCATGGGGATGGGCGTCGACCGGTTGCTGATGGCGCTCACCGGGCTCGGTATCCGGGAAACCATCCTCTTCCCACTTGCGCGCCCTGAGTGATTCCTGCCTTACGTGCTGTGTGGGTGCCGTCGGCCGGCAGGGGCGCGGGCCAGCGGCCTGTGTGATGTTGCGAATATATATCTTCAATG
>WHSM01000458.1 GCA_009380105.1 Micromonosporaceae bacterium | reverse complement strand
CCGGCTCGGCGCCGCCCTCCGGTGTGGCGGCGGCGCCGCTCCTTGCTCCCACGCCGCTGGCCGACAGCCGTCGCGCCGTCAGCAATGGGTCCGGGCGCAACAGCCCCATCAGGACCACCCCGGCCGCGAGGAACGCCAGCAGGCTGAACACGAACGGCCCTGCCAGCGGCGGCAGCCCGAACGGCGCCGTGACCCGGTCCGCCGGCGCGGCGAGCATCGGCCCGGCGACCGCTCCGATGGTGGTCGCCCAGATCACTGTCGACAGGTGCCGGCCGCGTCGTTCCGGTGTGGCCAGGTCGGTGGCGGTGTAGCGGGCCTGCCCGTTGGCCGTGGTGGCGCCGCCGAACAGAAACATCCCCACCAGCGCGATCAGCACCGAGTTCAGCGCGGCGGCTGTGACGACGAGCGCGGCTCCGATGGCGGCCGCCGCGTACCCCAGCATCAGACCCGGCCGGCGACCGCGCGCCTGCATCACGCGCGCCACGGGCAGCGCGAGCAGCGCTCCGCCGACCGCGACCGCGCTCTGCGCCACGCCGGAGAGGCCCGGGCCGCCGGCGATCCGGGCCACGAGCAGCGCTCCCACGGACAAGCCCACGACCATGCCCACGCCGCTGAGGATCTGGGTGGACACCAGCACCCAGAGGGTGCGGCGCTGCACGCGATCGGCCCGGGCCGCTGACAGCGGCGCGGACGCGTGCAGCGCAACAGTCTCCACCGAGTTCTCCCACCGTAAGGAGCGTCAGGCTACCCAATCCTTTCCCATCGACGCCTGTCCGCACATCGTGTTTCTGGCCACCCGGAAGGCTCCCCGAGGCCCGCAGCCGGTCAGGCTCCGTACCGGCCCGAGTTGGCGCAGACCGCGGTGCTCGCGGTGCCGCTGGACGAGTCGACCGCCAAGGTGCGCGGCGGCGACCCTTCCGACGAGCCGGAGGACCTCAACCTGCGGCACTGGTCCGGGGTGCTGCCGCTGCGACTCACGGCGAGCGCGCCGGAGCCGGGCGCCGAAGGCGTGAGAGTTCCGCTGCCGCCGTACCTCCACAACTACTGCGGCAACCACAACGAAAGCGGGAGCGACCGCACGCCCGAGGAGTGACCGCGCGGATCCTGGGTCTCAGAGCCGACGCCGGCGCGGGGGCGGCAGAAGTCCAAGATCGCACGGCGGGTCAGTCAGGAGGTGACACGACCAGGTCGTCGCGGCCGAGTTCCTCGAAGATCTGATTGACGACGCGGAGGTCGTCGAGCAGGCCGTCGGACCTGCGGTCGTCGGCGTTGTCGCGGCGCACCACGAAGTAGTGCACCGCCACCCGCACCCGCACCCGCGCCCGCACGGCCGCGCTGGACTCGGCTGTGTCGATCACCAGTCGGCGCAGTGAGGCGGCGATCCGCTCGGCCAGCGCGAGGTCGATCGGGCGCGCGGCGAGCCCGTGCCCCCGGGGACGCTGCGCAGGCAGGGAGTGGCTCGCGAGGCGAAGGCTCGCCAGATGGTGGACGATCTGACGCAGCAGCACGTCGGTCGCCACTGTGGCGGGCCGGTGGACAGCCGTCATGCTCCGCTCCTCCCCCGGGCGAAGTAACACGCTCGGTAACGTTGCTACCGGCGTTGGGTGACCATACTGGGGGTTCCGTCCGATAGCAAGGGGCTGACGCAGGGCTTCCAACGGACGCGCGACAGCGATTCGGACACTGTGTGGAATTGGCGCCAAGCCGTTGCCCCGGGCGCCGGGGCCGTGCAGAGAAGGGACGGCGATGAGCCAGCAGGGCAGAACCGCCCCGGCCGCGATGGGCTCCCGTTCGGTGGTGCGGGCGTACCTCGCGATCTCGGGGCTGTTCACGCTGTCGGCGTCGGTGATCTGGGGCGTCAACACGCTGTTCCTGCTCGACGCCGGGCTGGACATCTTCGAGGTGTTCGTCGCCAACGCCGCCTTCACCGTCGGCATGGTGCTCTTCGAAGTCCCCACCGGCGTGGTCGCCGACACCAGCGGCCGGCGCCGGTCCTTCCTGTGGAGCGCCGCGATCCTGCTGCTCGGCACCCTCGGGTACGTCTCGATCTCGGCGTACGGCGGCGGCCTGGTGCTCTTCGTGATCGCCTCGATCGGGCTCGGCCTCGGCTTCTCGTTCTACTCGGGGGCCGTTGAGGCGTGGCTGGTGGACGCGCTCAAGGCCACCGGGTACGAGCGGCAACTCGATGACGTGTTCGCCAGGGGCGCGATGGTCTCCGGCACGGCGATGCTGGTCGGCTCGGTGGCCGGCGGCGTGCTCGGCGGCCTGGATCTGACCTGGCCGTTCCTGGTGCGGGCGCTGCTGCTGGCCGCCGTGTTCGTCGTCGGCTGGCTGACGATGCGCGATCTCGGATTCACCCCGCGCACCACCACCCTGGCCGCGATGCCGCGCGAGATGAAGCGGGTGGTGGACGCGAGCATCACGCACGGGTGGCGAAGCCGGCCGGTGCGGCTGCTGATGATCGTGTCGATATTCCAGGGCGCGTTCATGATGTGGGCGTTCTACGCCTGGCAGCCGTACTTCCTGGAGCTGCTGGGCGACGGCGCCGTCTGGGTGGCCGGTGGCGTGTCCGCCCTGATCGCGCTCTCCATGATCGCGGGGAACAGCCTGGTGGAGTTCTTCACCCGGTTCTGCGGGCGGCGCACCACCCTGTTGATCGCGTCTACGGCGGTGCTGGCGGCCGGCGCCGTGGGCGTGGGACTGGTGAGCTCGTTCTGGCCGGCCGTGGTGTTGCTGCTGGTCGCCATCGGGGCGGCCGGCGTGACGGGACCGGTGCAGCAGGCGTACCTGCACGAGGTGGTGCCGTCCTCGGAACGGGCCACCGTGATCTCGTCCGTGTCGCTGGTCAGCAGCGCCGGCGGGATCGGCGGCCAGCTCGGCCTTGGCTACCTCGCCCGCGCCCAGTCGGTGCCCGCCGGGTACGCCGCCGGAGGCCTGCTGATGCTGCTGGCCCTGCCGTCGCTGGTCGTGCTACGCCGCAGGCGGGAACGGGCGGACGTGATCGTGGGGCGCAAGGCCGGCAAGCAGGGCCCGTGCGCCGCCCAGGGTCTCCCCCAGGTCTCCACCATCGACGCCACCCCGCGCCAACCGACCACCGTGGCCTAGACGATCTATTCCAAGGGGTCAGTGGTCGTACGCGATGAGTGATCGCATGATCGGTTGGCCGGTGTGCCAGTTGTGCCAGATGGCAGCGGTCATCGCGAGGATGCGTTGCAGGACGCGTACGGCCACGCCTGTGGT
>WHSM01000205.1 GCA_009380105.1 Micromonosporaceae bacterium | reverse complement strand
CGGACGGGTCGCCGGCCGGCAGGTAGCGTGCCTCGCTGGTGATCTTGCTGCCGATGTCGATCAGGATGTACGCCTCGCTGCGCGTGAGGCTCACGTGCACCCAGAATCGCTCGTCCGGCTCCTCGTAGACGACCACGTCGTCGCTGGCCGGCGTGCCGACCCGGTGCCGCCACACCCGGTACGGCCGCCACTGCTCGTCCACCGTCAGGTAGAAGAGGGTCTGGCCGTCCGCGGCCCACGCGACGCCGTAGAACGTGTCGGGCACCTCGTCGGCGAGCAGCTCGCCGGCGCCGAGGTCCTTGATCTTGAGCGTGAAGCGCTCGTTGCCTTCGAAGTCTGTCGCGTACGCCAGGAGCCGCCCGTCGGAGCTGACCTCATGGGTGCCGAGGGCGAAGAAGTCCGAGTCGCCGGCCTCGGCGTTCTCGTCCAGGAGCACCTGCTCGCCCTCGGGCACGGCGTCGCCGATGGCCGGCGGCTCGGCGGCGCCTGGCGCGGCCGGGAGGCGGCAGTGGATGGCGTACTGCTTGCCCTCCTCGGTGCGGCTGTAGTACCACCAGCCGCCCTTGCGGACCGGCACCGACAGGTCGGTCTCCTGGGTGCGGGACTTGATCTCGTTGAAGATCGTCTCGCGCAGCTCCGCGAGGTGAGCGGTGGCTGACTCGGTGTGCTCGTTCTCGGCCTTGAGGTACGCCAGGGTGTCGGGGTCCTCTTTGTCGGCCAGCCACGCGTACTCGTCGACCACGGTGTCGCCGTGATGGGTCCGCTTAGTCGGCACACGCTTTGCCGCGGGAGCGTCGCTCATGTTCCGGAACGCTACCCAACCCGCCCATCAGGCGCGCGCCGGCGCCGGGTCAGGGGGTTAGGGCTGGTTCTGCGCGCAACGAGTAGCGGAGTAGTGCTGCCACGCCGTCGCGCACCGCCAGGTCGTCACGGTCCAGCAGCTCGATCTTCGCGCCGTGGAGCACGCAGGCTCGGATGAGCGCCGCGTCGGCCCGGTCGGCGGCGTACTCCTCGGCCCCGAACCGCTCCAACTCGATCTTGCTGAGCGCCAGCTGATGGCCGGCGGGCCCGACCCAGACCCGCCGCTCGCGGCGCGCTCCCGGCGCCAGCAGCAGGGTGTCGATCTGCCCCAACCGGGCCGCCTCGATCACCTGTTCCAGACCTTCGGCGGCGCGTTCGGAGTGCTCCCGCTCCGTGGCGAACTTCTCCATCAGCCGGCCGTGGTCACGCCGCGCCCAGTCGGCGGCGATCCGGGCCACCTCCTCACGCAGCGGCCCCTCCGCGGCCCCCGGGGCCCGGCCGCCGTGCTCCGTCTCGACCACCATCCGCCGCACCGTCGCCGGCAGGCGGTCGCTGATCGCCGCCCGCGCTCGCACGTCCCCGGCGAGCAGCACCAGTCTGGCGCGGTGCCGGACCAACAGTTTGGTGATCGACTCGGCCACGAGCGCCGCGTTGTGGTCCCAGGCGTTCTCGACCCGCCGGTGCACGCGCCGGTGCGACCAGCCGCCCGACCGCACCTTGTGCAGCGGATGCTCCTCGCCCCGCACCACCGTGACGTGGTCCAGGCCGTTGGTCACCACGTGCACGTCGGCGCCCAGCCGGTCCGCGACCACCAGCAGATGCGGCGCCAGGCGCTGCTCGTACGCCAACAAGGGCCCCAGGTGGGGCAACGGCGCCCAGCGGGCCTCGTCCTGCGACAGCCCGGCAGCGCCCGCCTGGGTTGGCCCGCGTCGCAGCGGCCGGTTCAGCAGCAACCGGCCGGAGCCGGCTGCCAGCGCGCGTCCCTGAGCGCCGATCGCGCCCGGCCGGCCCTGGGGCACCCGCGGGTCGCCGACGACCGCCGCTTCCAGCGCCGCGACCGTGGCCGTGTCGGCTCCCTCGGCCCGGAGTCGTTGCGCCAGCGGCTGCCATCGCAGGCCGAGCTGGCTCGCGGCGTCCTCGCCGACCTCGCGCGGCTGCAGATACACCGTGGCGTAGGGGCCCTCGGTGGCGTACATCTCGGTCAGAAATCCCAACAGCACCGTGCCACCTCCTGCTCCGCGGTCTTCCCCCAGCAGGTTTCCGGCCGCGCCGATCGCCAAACCCCGATCCAACGGTTGCGAATCCGCCAGGGAACGTGCGGAAACGCCGCTTTCGGTCCACCATGAGATGCGTACGCCCGACGACGGTCTGGGGGCCTGGAGTGGCCATTCGCGAGGTCGAGAAGCCCGGCGCGGTGATCACGCCGCGCCCCGGGGAGTTCTATCCCGGGCCGGTGCACCGCCCGGTGCGCGGCGACCGGCTGTGGCGGCTGCTGCGCACCACCGACGCCAAGGACATCGGCAAGATGTACCTGGTCACCGCGTTCGCCTTCTTCGGCGCCGCTGGCTTCATGGCCCTGCTGATGCGCGCGGAGTTGGCCCGGCCGGGGCAGCAGTTCCTGTCGAACGAGCAGTACAACCAGCTGTTCACCATGCACGGCACGATCATGCTGCTGCTGTTCGCCACGCCGATGCTGTTCGCGTTCGCGAACCTGGTGCTGCCGATGCAGATCGGCTCCCCGGACGTGTCGTTCCCACGGCTGAACGCGCTGTCGTACTGGCTGTTCCTGTTCGGCGGCAGCATCGTGATGGCCGGCTTCGCCACTCCCGGCGGGGCGGCGGATTTCGGTTGGTACGCGTACACCCCGCTCACCAGCGCCACGCACTCGCCGGGCCTGGGCGCCGACATGTGGATCATCGGGCTGACGATCTCCGGCCTCGGCACCATCCTCGGCGCGGTCAACATGGTCACCACGACGCTGACCCTGCGGGCGCCGGGCATGACCATGTTCCGGATGCCGATCTTCACCTGGAACATCCTGGTCACCAGCCTGCTGGTGCTGATGGTGTTCCCGATCCTCGCCGCCGCGCTGCTCGCGCTGGAGGCCGACCGCCGGCTCGGCGCCCACGCGTACGACCCGGACACGGGCGGGGCGATGCTCTGGCAGCACCTGTTCTGGTTCTTCGGGCACCCCGAGGTCTACATCGTCGCGCTGCCGTTCTTCGGCATCATCACCGAGGTGATCCCGGTGTTCAGCCGCAAGCCGCTGTTCGGCTACAGGGGAATGGTCGCCGCGACCATCGCCATCGCCGCGCTGTCGATGACAGTGTGGGCGCACCACATGTTCGCCACCGGCCAGGTGCTGCTGCCGTTCTTCTCGTTCATGACGTTCCTGATCGCCGTGCCGACCGGCATCAAGTTCTTCAACTGGATCGGCACTATGTGGCGGGGCCAACTGTCGTTCGAGACCCCGATGCTGTTCGCCCTGGGCTTCCTGACGACATTCCTGCTGGGCGGGCTGTCCGGAGTGCTGCTCGCCTCGCCGCCGATCGACTTCCACGTCAACGACACGTACTTCGTGGTGGCGCACTTCCACTACGTGCTCTTCGGGACGATCGTGTTCGCGGTGTTCTCCGGGGTCTATTTCTGGTTCCCGAAGTTCACCGGGCGTTGGTACGACGAGCGGCTCGGCCGGCTGCACTTCTGGCTCACGATGGTCGGGTTCCACACCACGTTCCTGGTGCAGCACTGGCTGGGCAACGAGGGCATGCCGCGCCGGTACGTGGACTACCTGGAGAGCGACGGGTTCACGATGCTGAACACGGTCTCGACGATCGGTTCGTTCGTGCTGGGCATCTCCACACTGCCGTTCCTCTGGAACATGTGGAAGTCGTACAAATTCGGCGCTCTGGTGACCCACGACGATCCCTGGGGCCACGGCAACTCCCTGGAGTGGGCCACCAGCTCGCCGCCGCCGCGCCACAATTTCACCGAGCTGCCCCGGATCCGCAGCGAGCGGCCCGCGTTCGACGCCCACTTCCCGCATCTGGTGGAGGACCTGGCGCACGCCCGCGCGCTGGGTGAGGCCGCGCCCGCTCCCGAGGCCCGGTCCGGGCCTCCGCCCGCAACTGGGCCCACCGATCCGATCGACCCGCTGCGGGGGGCCGGCGGCGACGGCCAGAACCCCGACCGCGACGACCGCCCCGACGCCGACTGACGCGGTGACCGCGGGCGGTCCCGGCGGCGCGCGTCGGTGGTCAGAGGATTCGGGCGGTGATCAGGCAAAGGTCGTCGTACGGCCCGCTGCCCAGCCGCTCGGTCACGTGGCGCGCCAGGGCTTCGAGATCCTCGACGTCGACCTTGCCGCCGGCCTGCAGCAGCACCTCCAGTCCGTCGGCGGTGGGGGTGTCGCGCCGCATCACGAGGCCGTCGGTGTAGAGGAGGATCCGCTCGCCAGGCGCCAGCGCCAGCTCGGCGCCGGCGTAGCTCACCTGCGGCACCGCCCCGACCGGCACGCCGATCGGGCCGGACAGAGTCTGCGCCGAGCCGTCCAGCCGGTACCGCACCGGCGCCGACTGGCCCGCCGCAGACCAGCGCAGACGCCGGATGCTCGGCTCGTAGTCGGCGATCAGCAGGGTGGCGAGCCGATCCGGGGCCAGCTCGCAGAGCATCCGGTTGAGCGCCTCCAGCAGCTCTGCCGGCGACATTCCCAGAAGGGAGTACGCCCGCACCGCGCTGCGCAACTGCGCCGCGGCCGTGGTGGCGGCCAGGCCGCTGCCGGCCACGTCGCCGACCGTCAGGACCGTGCGGCCACCGACTAGGGGGAGCACGTCGTACCAGTCTCCGGCGACCCGGCCGCTCTCCTCCGGCGACCGGCACAGACCCCGCACCGCCAGGCCGGGGGCCGTGGCCAGCTCCGGCTCGGTGGGCAGCACCGCGTCCCGCAGCGAGGCCGCTGCGTGCTCTTCGGAGAGCATCCGCATGCGTTGGGCGGCGAGCGCCTCTTCCGCTATCCGCAGCCGCGCCTCGGCGGCCCGTTCCTCGGTCACGTCCCGCACGGTGCCCCGGATCGCGGTCACGTCGCCTGAGGAATCCCGGCGTTCGTCGGAGACCGGCTCGACGCGCAGCCGCAGGCGTCGTCCCTTTCCGCTCTTGTTGAGACGGAACTCGACCGACGCGGGGCGCCCGCCCAGCACCCGTCCGACGGCGTTGCGGAGGCCGAGCCGGTCGTCGACGTGCACGTGCGCCGCGAGCTCGTCCAGGCGCACCGCCCCCTCCTCGGGCTTCTGCGCGAAGAGCCGGAACATCCCTGGCGACCAGCGCAGGTCACCGGACTGCAGGTTCCACCAGAACGAGCCGGCCTGCGAGATCCGCTCGGCTTCCAACAGTTGATCATGTAGTAGGTCCGCGTCGGTGCGGGGCCGCCACACCGACAGCACCCGGTCGCCGAGCCTGGCCGCGTGCGCCACGAAGGTGTACGAGCCGCGGGTGCCCTCGTACTCCGAGGCGATGTGCAGATCGTCCAACTGAGACGGGCGGCCGGTATGCAGCACCTCGGCGTACCTCTGGAGCAGGAGCCTGCTGCCGACGTCCGGGAACAGCTCGAGCAGCGTCGAGTTGGCCAGGTCGACGTGCTCGGACGCCGCGAACTGGGCGGCGGCCGGATTGACGTACTCGAACTCGAAGTCGACTATCTGGTCGCCGTCCCGCATCGGGGCCAGCAGCGCCGCGGCGTCGTATAGGGGCCCCAGCACGATCGGCAGCAGGCCGTGTTCCAGCGTGCGCTCCACCACGAGCTGCGGCGCGACGGCGGGGGCGCGCGCCTCGCTCAGCTCCGCCGTCGCCTCCTCCGCGGGCGCCACGGCCCGGGCGCAGGTCTCGGCCAGCGCGGTCAGGTACCGGCGGGCCAGGCCCGTGAGGCGCACCGGCTCGCTCCAGGACAACCCGAGCACGCCGATCAGCTGCTCGCCGGAGCGCAACGGCAGAGTCGCCATGGCGCGCGTCCCCGGCGCGATCTCCCCGACCATCGGGAACTGCTCGTGGAGCTGCGTCTGGTCCAGCAGCAGAGAGGTCCGTTCCCGCAGCGAGACGGTGAGCGGGATGTCGGCCTGCGGCGGGATCCGCCGCCACTGGCTGCGCACCTCCGCGGTGAGCCCATGGGAGGCGACCAGCCGGAGCGCGCCGTCGACCTCGACCAGGGTCAGCACCACCGTGACGAGGCCGGGCCACGCGGTCATGGTCTCCGCGATCGCGGAGACGATCTCGTCGTACGACTCCGCCGCGGCGATCCGGCTGGCGAGCAGTTGCTGCTGCGACTGCAGCGCCTCCCGCTCAGGGCTGCGCGGCTTCGGGGCGGTCGGTGGAGCGGGGCGCCGCCACGCGACCGTCGCGGCAGGCTCGGGGTACCCGTCGTCGCCTTCGCCGGAGACCTCGGGCGCCGTGGCGCCGACCAGCGTCGCCGCCACCTCGACCAGTTTCACGTTGGTGCGCTGGGACAGATCCAGCAGATGGTCGAACGCGTCTTCGGGGCTGAGCTGCAGGCGTGCGGCGAGCACGCCCTTGGCCTGCTCGATCACCGCGCGGTTGCGCATCGCGCGGCGCACGCCTTCCAGTTCGGCGCGCAGCCTCGCCACCACCGATGTGAGCGCCTCGCCTGGCTCAGCGGGCTCCGCGGAGGCCGGCGGGCGTGACTCGGGCTCCGTGCGCCGCCCGGTGGCGAGGTCGGCTGACCTCGCCGCTGAGGTGGGCTGTGGTGTGCTCGCGTCCTCGGTGGCCTCGGATGCGTCAGCCGGCGACTGGTGGACCACGTCTGAACCCTAATCGCCTCGAAGGCGATCCGGGCAGCCCTGCGGGGGATTAGAGCGTCCGCTAATCTGGCTCGCCGGGTTCGCGGATCTGCAACGCCGCGCGCACCTGCTCGATGAGCGTGTCCTGGCTCGCCGAAGCGGCCCGCGCCAAGGTCGGCGTCTTGGCCCGGGCGACCCGCTCGCCCAACCACATCAGGTCGGACGTCGTGCAGACGCGCCGCAGCCGCGGAAACAGTTCCGCCTCGTCGTGCGCGACGTGCCGGCGCACCTCTCGGGAGAGCGCGTCCAGCAGCCGTGCGAAGGTCACGTCGGCCGGGTCCGCGCCGGCGATCTGCTGGATGGTCTCCTCGACCTGCGCGTGCTGCGACATCCCCCGGTCGGCGATCCGGTCGCCGTCCGGAACCTGGTCCCGGACCATCGGATAGACGTACTCCTCCTCAGCGATCGCGTGGCGCACCAGTGTGGCGACCAGCACGGCCGCCAGACGCTCCCGTTCGTGTGGCTCCTCCAACAAGCCGAGCATCGCCTCGATCTCCCGGTGGTCCCGAGCAAGGACGTCGAGAACATCCCCACTCGTCACGGTGCCCTCCGCGGGGTAGCGCCACATACGCCGCCGTTACCCAGACTCACCGATCGGGACACCTCCTCGTGAAGCCGGCGATCGGGGCGTCCCGTCGGGCGCCCCGATCGGTGAACGCGCCGGCTCTATCCGCGGCGCGTGCCCCCCGGGTACTGCTCGGTGTAGCCCTCCGGGGTGACTCCGCCGGTCGGCGGGGCCGTGGTCCCGGTGGACGGCGTGGCGGCGCCGGCAGTCGGCTGCGCCGCGCGCGGATGGGCCGGATCGACGGCCGCGCCAGCCCCCTGCGCCTGGTACGACGGCTGCGGCTGACCCGCCGCCCCCTGACCGCTGCCGGCCATCTCGGACCGGGCGTTGCCCATCTCGGCCTCGCCCCGGGCCAGCCAGCCCTCCCAGCGTTCCCGCATCGGATGGATCAGGCCGCCGCCAGCGCCGACGACGATGACGCCGCCGATGGTCGCCAGCACGGCGATCAGCACCGGCATGGTCACCGTGAGCGCGATGCCCATCTGGTTCAGCGCGGCGATCACGCCGAGACCCAGGATGAACACCTGCGCGGCGACGCCGAGGAAGCGGCCGTATGAGAGCCCGCCGAGCGCGGAGGAGATGACGTCCTTCACCGCGTT
>WHSM01000255.1 GCA_009380105.1 Micromonosporaceae bacterium | reverse complement strand
GAACATGTCCGGGACCACGCTGTCGTGCTGGCAGGCGAAGGTCTCCCCGGTCCGGCCGAGCCCCGACTGGATCTCGTCGGCGAGGAACAGCACCCGCTGCTCGTCGCAGATCCGGCGCACCCCGGCGAGGTAGCCCTCCGGTGGCACCAGCACGCCAGCCTCGCCCTGGATCGGCTCCAGCAGCACGGCGACGGTGTTCTGGTCGATCGCCGCGGTCAGCGCTTCCAGGTCGCCGTACGGCACGATCGTGAAGCCTGGGGTGTACGGGCCGTAGTCGTCGCGCGCCACCGGGTCGGTGGAAAAGCTGACGATCGTGGTGGTACGGCCGTGGAAGTTGTTCTCCGCGACGATGATGTTCGCGGCGCCACTTGGCACGCCCTTGACCTGGTACCCCCACTTGCGGGCCACCTTGATCGCGGTCTCCACGGCCTCGGCGCCGGTGTTCATCGGCAGCACCATGGCGTCCGAGGGCATCCCGGCCCGGGCGGCGAGCGCGGCCAGCTCGGCGCAGAACGGCCCGAGCTGGTCGTTGTGGAACGCCCGGCTGGTCAGGGTCAGGCGGTCCAACTGCTGCCGCACAGCGCTGAGCAGCGCAGGATGCCGATGCCCGAAGTTGAGCGCGGAGTAGCCGGCGAGGCAGTCGAGGAAGCGCCGGCCTTCCACGTCGACGACCCACGCGCCGTCGGCCTCGGCGACGACCACCGGCAGCGGGTGGTAGTTGTGCGCGGTGACCCGCTCGTCGAGCGCGATCGCCTCCTTCGTCGCCGTGCCGTCGCCTGCGGGTTCGACCCCCGGCGGCAGTGGCGGCAGGCCGGGGATCCGCGCCACCTCGCTGGCGGGGACGGCTTCTGGCGTGTGGTTCCGGCTCATCGGATCTCCAAGGTGCAGCACTTCGGTCCACCTCCAGCTTTACGCAGTTCCGACAGGTTGACCGGCACCGGCACGTACCCGCGTGTCGCGAGTTGGTCGGCGAGGCCGGTCGCCTCGACGTTCAACACCACGTGCCGGCCGTCGCTGACCGCGTTCAGACCCAGCACCGCGGCGTCGTCCGCGGAGGCGACGATCGCGTCCGGGAACAGCTGCTTGAGGACCTGACGGCTGCCGTCGGAGAAAGCTCCGGGGAAGTACGCGACGTTTCCGTCGCCGAGCGGGAAGAGCGCCGTGTCAAGGTGGTAGAAGCGCGGATCGACCAGACACAGCGTGATCGAGGGCCGGCCGAACTGCTCCTGCGCCTCCGCGTGGGCGGCGAGCTCTGTGCGGAAGCCGGTCCCGGCCAGGATCACCTCGCCGGCCGGCGAGTCGACCAGCAGCAGGTCGCCTTCGCCTTCGTTGACGTACTTGGGCGGCGTCACCGGGTAGCCGGCGGCCTCGAACCAGGACCGGTACGCCGGCGCCTCGTCGGCGCGCTGCGGGTTGCGGAACTGGGCGCCGTACACCGTGCCGTCGGCGACTAAAGCGCCGTTGGCGGCGAACACCATGTCGGGCAGACCGGGCAGCGGGTCGACCAACTCGACCCGGTGGCCGAGGTCGAGGTACGCCTGACGCAGCGCTGACCACTGGGCGACAGCGAGGTCGACATCGACGGGCGCCGTGGGGTCCATCCAGGGGTTGATCGCGTACTCCACGGCGAAGTGCGTGGGCCGGCACATCAGGTAGCGACGCTGCCGGTGTGACGCCTGAGGCGACGTCTCGGGGCGGGAACGCAGGGTCGACTGCATGAACGCTCCTGCTTCGAGTCGGGTGCGGGGAAACCGCGTCCGGGCGCCAGGCCCGCACGCGGAGGGGTTGGTGTGAAGGCTAGGCGGCCATCGCGCCGGCTGACCATTGCAATTCATTGCGGATGCAATGCGATTCGTTGCGTGTACCGGCATAGATTCAGTGATTCGTTACGCCGCCGAGCGCGCGCTCCGTGCCGGGTGCCGAAGCGACTCGCGCCTTGCGGTAAGAAGGCATCCCATGACCCCACGACTCGTGCTCGCGTCGGACAGTCCGGCCCGCCTGGCGACGCTGCGCGCAGCCGGAATCGAGCCCTCGGTGATCGTCAGCGGAGTGGACGAGTCCCGCGTCGCGGAGTCTGATCCGACCCGGCTGAGCCTGCGCCTGGCGCGTATGAAGGCCGAGGCCGTCGCGGCGCTGCCCGAGGCCGCCGGCACGCTCGTCCTCGGCTGCGACTCGGTGCTGGAGTTCGACGGCGAGGTGCACGGCAAGCCGGACACCGCCGAGGACGCCGTCGCGCGGTGGAAGCGGATGCGGGGCCGGGTCGGCGTGCTGCACACCGGGCACTGCCTGATCGACGTGGACTCCGGCCGGGAGGCGGCGGCGGTCGCCGACACCGAGGTGCGGTTCGGCGAGATCACCGACGCGGAGATCGCGGCGTACGTGGCCACCGGGGAGCCGCTGCGGGTGGCGGGCGCGTTCACCATCGACGGCCGGGGCGGGCCGTTCGTCGACGGCGTGAACGGCGACCCCGGCACGGTGATCGGGCTGTCGCTGCCACTGCTGCGCCGGCTACTCGGCCAGCTCGGGATCGCCATCACCGACCTGTGGCGGAGGTAGCGTCGAGCCATGTCACCCAAAGCGTTCAACCTCTCGCCGGAGCTTCACGAGTACGTGCTCGCCCACAGCACCCCCGTGGACGAGGTCGCTCGCGACCTGATCGCCGAGACCCACAGCAACCTGCCGAAGCAGTCCGGAATGCAGATCGCGCCGGAACAGGCTGCGTTCCTCACCCTGATGACGCGGACCATCGGCGTCCGCCACGCCGTCGAAGTGGGCACGTTCACCGGGTACTCGTCACTCGCCATCGCCCGCGGCCTCGCCGACGGCGGCACGCTGGTCTGCTGCGACGTCAGCCAGGAGTGGACCGCGATCGCGCAGCGCTACTGGAAGCGGGCCGGGGTCGACCACCGGATCCAGCTGAAGCTCGCGCCGGCGATCGAGACGCTGCGGGCGCTGCCGCGCGAGGCGTGCCTGGACATGGCGTTCATCGACGCCGACAAGGAGGGGTACGTCGGCTACTGGGAGGAGTTGGTCCCGAGGATGCGTCAGGGCGGCGTGATCTTCGTCGACAACGTGCTCTGGAGCGGCCGGGTGACCGACGCGAGCGTCGACGACGCCAACACCGTCGCCATCCGCGCGTTCAACGACCACGCGGCCGCCGACGACCGGGTGGAGCTGGTGGTGCTCCCGATCGCCGACGGCCTCACCATGGCACGGCGCAAGTGACCCTCGGGTCGTGAGGGCTCCTAGCCGACTGAGCCGCGTGGTTGCAACACGAACAGGCCCCGGTCCATGCTGCTGACCGCGACCATGTTCTTGTTGTAGTACGGGTAGTTGCTCCAGGTGCCGCCTTCGAAGCTGGCGTTGTCATTCGCCGGGTACATGTCGAAATACCCGAGCTCGGGCAGCTCGCCGGCTGCCACCTGGCTGGTGTCGAAGATCCGCAGGCCGGTGGTGTAGTTCGACACGTACGCCCGATCGCCCTTGGTGTAGAGGTTGTGGCCGATCGAGGTCTCGCCGTTGTCGGTCGTCGCGGTGATCCCGATCGCGTCGAGGTCCCGCACGTCGAAGATCCTGGTCGTGGCCGGGATCCCGTGGAAGACCTCGTCCAGCTCGTCGTTGTGCAGGAAGTACTGCTGGTCGGGGGTCAGCCAGCCCTGGTGGCTGTACCCGTCGGTCGGGTACTCAAGGCGGTCCAGGGACACCGGGTTGGCCTTGTCCGTCACGTCCACCACCGAGACCGTGTTGACGATCCCCTCGGGGCTGAAGTCGTTGAACGTGGCGGCCGAGTTGACGCAGATCTCCCGTCCGAGGTGCGGGGTGTCCGGACCGGCGTAGACCACGCACTGGGTGTCGTGGATGTAGCCGTGCTCGGAGAAGCAGCCCGCGAACTCGGGAGCCTTCGGATCGCTGAGGTCGACCATGTGCAGACCGCCGGAGCAGGTGTTGGTGCCCAACAGGTACGCGAAGCCGGTGCTCTCGTTGATGTTGAGATTGTGGGTGTTGCTGACCTCGGCATAGTCGAAGTCCTGGGTGAAGACCTCGGGGAGACCGGTCACGCCGCGCAGCCGGGTCAGGTCGAAGACCTGCATCCCGTGCCCGGTGTGCTCGGAGACGATGTACGCGTGGTTGGCGTACACCTTGATGTCGCGCCAGAACTGGCCGCCCTCGGTGGAATGGGTGGGCAGGATGCCGACCACGTCAGGCCGCTTGGGGTCGCTGATGTCGACGAAGACGGTGCCCTCGACGCCGCCGATCATGGCGTACTCGCGGCCGGTCATCGGGTCGATCCAGCCCCAGATGTCGTTGGCGAAGCTCAGGCCGAGCTGCTGCAGCGTGAGGTGGCTCATCATGTCCACCCCGTCGCAGGCGTACGTCTTCGCCGCCATGCCGTCGACGCAGGGCGCGAAGCTCTGCGGCGCCTTGCTGTCGTCGTTGGCGTTGGAGGCGACGACGTTCTCGAACTCCTTCGCCTGCTCCTCCAGGGACGGTGGGTGAACATCCCCCTTGCCGTCATCGTGCGCGAACGCCGCGCTGCTCGCCAGGCTGACGACGAGCGCCACGGTCATGCCTACCGCGATTCGAGCCTTCATACCGCACCTTTCGGGGTGGAGAGCGGCCCGACGCACGCCAACGCGGATCACGGCTGCCGGCGCTGGAGCCGCTCACGAACAGGGCTTGCCCTGCAAGGTAGCGACAATCCGGGCAGGGCAGGCACCCCCACGAGCGGGACTCGACCGGACGACCGACCCAACGTCACCCGTTAGGCCCCTGCCAGGCCGGCGCGGCGAGGCCCTCAGGCGCCGCAAGGCGGTCCTCAGTCGCCGTAAAAGGTCTGCAACCGGTGCAGTAGTTGCATCACCGACAGCCACGAGGTCAGCTCGATGACCGCCGCGGGCGACATCCGGCTCGTCACGCCCGCGACCAGATCCGGAGTGATCTCCGACGGGCTGGTGGACGCGGCTCGCGCCATCTCGACAGCGGCCACCTCCATCTCGCTGAGGCCGGCGAAGTGTCCGGCGAGCTGCGCCGGTGTCAGCCCGGCCCGCGCCCCGATCGCCTGCGCCGTCCGGATCAGCGTCGGGTTGCCGACCAGGTGCGCGAACGTCAGCCCGGCGAGCGCCTTCGCCGGCATGCCGATCACGCCTTTGCGCGGGTCCGCGTTGTGCAGCAGCACCGTGGCGAGCGCCTTACGGGCACGACGGTGCCGGAGCTTGACCAGCACAGGGAAGTCGTGCCCGGTGCGGTCGAGCAGGTGACGCCGCAACGCGTTCCTGCCGCCCGGCACGCCGGCCATCCACCGACTGGTGCGCCAGATCACCGTCGGCAGCAGCGGCACCATCCCCAACAGGGTCGACAAAGTGTCCGTCGGCTCGTCTACCTCGCCCGGCTCGGCCGAGGGCGGCGACGCGCCCGCGGGCAGGTGCTTTCCGGGCACCCACCCGGACGCGCCGATGACCCGGCCGGCGGGGGTGAGCAGGCTCTCCTCCAGCGGAATCGTCATGGTGTCCATGAACTTGTTCAGCCAGCCCATCAGCCCGATGGCCAACACCAGCCACTCGACGTTGCCCGGCGAGTGGGTGCGCCACAGCGCGTCGCGCTGCGCGTCCGTCAGCGTGCTGGGCACGCGTCCGAGCGAATCCGCGACCTCGATGGCGGCCTGCTCGGCCTCGCTGTAGACCTCGACAGCGGCGGGCTGGCGGGTCGCGAGCAGGATCTTGTAGGGGTCGACGCCGCGCCGCAGCGCGAACGTGCAGGCGTGCGCCGAGCAGTACATGCAGCCTGCGGCCCGGCTGGAGGTGTACACGACCAGCCCGACGGTCTTGCGCAGCCGGTAGCTCTTGCGCAGCAGGGTCGGGACGTTGAGCAGGTTCGGGACCAGGAGGTTGTACGTGGTGAACGCGGTCGGCCAGATTTCGAGGTACGGGTCGCAGTTCGGCACCACTCCGAGCAGCTTGCGGCCGATCTCCAGCAGCGGACCGTGGCGCCGCCGCATGGAGTCGTCGTCGATCGCCGCTCTGGACAGCGCGTGGGCGAAGGTTTCCGGTCTGCGGAAGTCGCCGTGCTGCTGGGTGACCATGAGTTCGTCCTTAAAACGAGGGGGCCTGGGGCAGGGCCAGCGCGCGTGCTCAGGCCAACCGGCTCGTTACTGCCGGAAGCGCACGCACTGCGTCGCGTTATCCGCATCGTGTCAAAAACGGATGCGCAGCTCTATACCGCTCTCACGGCACAAACGTCTCAGCAGGCATGTGTGACGTAAATCAACGTCCATAAATGGACGAATCGCCGCGCTGAGATTCGGGCGGCGGCCTCGGCGCAGGAGCGCCAAACTGTTACCGCCGGGTAGCTCACATCACGGCGTTCACCCGGCGACCTGACGCGGTCCCCGGCTTAGACTCCAGGCAGCCTGTGTGGCTGCCAAGCAGGAGGTGCGGGCCAGTGCGAAAAGTGCTCATCGCGAACCGTGGCGAGATCGCGGTGCGGATCATCCGCGCCTGCCGCGACGCCGGGCTGGCCAGCGTCGCCGGGT
>WHSM01000446.1 GCA_009380105.1 Micromonosporaceae bacterium | reverse complement strand
GTGATCGACTCCCCGGCGTCCTCCTTCAGGCGCACCTCGTACGACTGAAAGCCCTTCTTGCTGATCTTGATCGTGAAAGTCCCGGGCGTCAGCGGCTTCTCCGAGCTGGTGCTGACCCGAAACCGGCCGTCCGCGTCGGTGCTGGTCTCCCACTTCTTGTCGTCGCTGTCCTGAATCGCGACGACAGCCCCGGGGAGCGGCTCTTGCGCCTGCTGGTCGAACACCTTGCCGGACACCTCGTTGACCGACGTCGCCGGGCTGGCCAGGATCACCCGGTACGGGACCGACTTGAGCGGCTCCGCGTGCGGGTCCTGCGGCCACTCCAGGCGCACCGCGCCGTCGCCTTGCACCTGCTCGCCGGGCGCCGGGCCCTCATCGGCAGGCGGGCCGATCCGCATGGAGTACCGGTGCTCGTTGCCGTCCATGGTCACCGGGCACCGCATCTGGGTGTGCGCGACCTGGCATCCCTCGGCGCCCTCCACGATCGCCACGTTGTGCTCGGCCAGGGGCACGTGGAACACCATGTGCACCTGCTCGCCTGACCGGGCTTCCCCGGTGAACCGCGCGACCGCTGTGAGTCGCCGGGCTTGACCGCCGGTCTGCAGGTGGATCCTGGTCGTGGACACCCGCACCTCGAACTCGCTGGGATCAGCCGCGGCCGGCCCAGCCAGCACGGCCAGGCCCGTCAGCACAGCCAGGCTGGTCAGCACGGTGGCGAGAGCCCACGCGATCACCCGGAATCTGGACGGTGTATCCCCCACGGTGACGCTCCTCCCGAACCATCCCGCATGGCGCGCGCCCAATACTCCTGGTTCGGCAGCGGCAAATCGAGCCCCGGAGCGGAATCCGTTCAGGTCACGTGACCAACGCCTCCTCGCGGCGCCGGCAATCAGGTTGCTGACATCGTCACGAGCACGAAGGATCCAAATCATGCAGCCAGAGACGCTCGCAGTCCATGCCGGGGAACGACGACCGGGCCCTGAGGGCTCCGTGGTGTTCCCGATCTACCAGGGCACCGTCTACTCCGTGGAACCCGGCACCGACTACCACGACATCAAGTACCACCGGCTCAGCTCGACGCCGTCGCAGGCGTACCTGCACGACAAGTTGGCGGCCCTCGAAGGCGGAGCGGCGGCGGTCGCCACGGCGTCCGGGCTCGCCGCGGCCACCACCGCGCTGCTGAGCGTGATGCGCGCCGGAGACCACCTGCTGGCCGGCGACGTCCTGTACGGGGGGACCCACGATTTCCTGACCCACCACGCCGAGCAGCTGGGTTGGACGTACGACTTCGTCGACCCGTCCCGCCCCGAGACGTGGGAGGCCGCGCGCACCCCGGCGACCAAGGTCTTCCTGGTCGAGTCGATCACCAATCCGCTGATGCGGGTGGGCCGGTTGCGGGAGGTCGCCGACTTCGCGCGCGAGCACGGCATCGTCAGCGTCATCGACAACACCTTCGCCACCCCGATCAACCTCCAGCCGCTGTCTCTGGGCTTCGACCTGGTGTTCCACAGCGCCACGAAGTACCTCAACGGCCACTCGGACCTGGTCGCGGGGTGCGTGGTGGGCAGCGCACCCCGCATCGACGCGGTGCGGCACACCCTCAACCACTTCGGCGGCAGCCTGGACCCGCACGCCGGCTACCTGTTGGCGCGGGGATTGAAGACCCTGGCGTTGCGGGTACGGGCGCAGAACTCCAACGCGCTCGCTCTGGCGGAGCTGCTCGCCGCGCATCCGAAGGCAGCGGAGGTCCACTACCCCGGTCTGCCGGACCACCCGGACCATGCGCGCGCCGCGTCGCTGCTGTCCGGCTTCGGCGGGATGCTGAGCTTCCGGCCGACCGGCGGCGCGGTGGCGGCCGCGGCGTTGGTGGACGCGGTGCGGCTGCCGTACCCGGCGCCGAGCCTGGGCGGGGTGGAGTCGCTGATCACCCGTCCGGCCGTGACGTCACACGCGGGGATGAGCCGCGAGGACCGGGAGCGCATCGGCGTCACCGACGACCTGGTACGCCTGAGCGTAGGCATAGAAAACAAGGACGACCTGGTAGCAGACCTGACCCAAGCGCTGGAAAAACTCTGAGAGTGGCTAGGCGTCGTAGTTGATCGTGAGCTCGTCGGTGATCGGGCTGGACTGGCAGGTCAGCACGTATCCGTTGGCGAGTTCGTCGGGCTCCAGCGCGTAGTTGCGCGCCATCCGCACCTCGCCCTCCACGAGGCGAGCGCGGCAGGTGCCGCAGACGCCGCCGGTGCAGGCGTAGGGCACTTCGCCGCGCACCCGGCGCGCGGCGTCGAGCACCCGCTCGTCCCGGCGCATCGCGAACGACGAGGACCGCCCGTCGAGCACCATCGTCACGTGGGCGGCGTCGGCGTCGTCGGCCGCCGGGGGCGCCACAGCCGTGCGGCGGTCCGCATCCTCGCCCTCGGCGAAGAACAGCTCGACGTGCATCCGCTCAGCCGGAACGCCACGCCCGGACAGCACATCCCGCGCCCCGTCCACCAGGCCCTGCGGGCCGCACAGGAACCACTCGTCCACGTTGGAGACCCGCAGCAGCGTGTCGAAGATCCGCTCCAGGCGCGGCGGATCCAGCCGTCCGGAGAACAGCTCGGCCTCCTGCGGCTCCCGCGACAGCACATGCGCGACGTGCAGCCGGCCCGGGTAGCGGTCCTTGAGGTCGGCCAACTCCTCCACGAACATCACGGCGCGGGCGTAGCGGTTGCCGTACAACAGTGTGAAACGGCTCGACGGCTCCACCCGCAGCGCCGTGGCGACCAGCGACAGCACCGGTGTGATGCCGCTGCCGCCGACGATCGCCGCGTAGTGCCGGGCCCGGTCCGGGGCGAAGGCAGTGGTGAAGTGGCCCAGCGGCGGCATGACCTCGAGGACGTCGCCGGGCTGCAACTCCTCGTGCAGGTACGTCGAGAACGCCCCGCCCGGCACCAGGCGCACGCCGATCCGGAACCGGCCGGATTCCAGGTCGGCCGGCGTGGAGCAGATCGAGTACGAGCGCCGCACCTCCCCGTCGCCGGCAGCGAAGCCAGCGCCGTGGTCCGCGCGGCGCAGCGTGACGTGCTGGCCGGGCCGGAACCCGAACGCCTCCCGCAGCTCAGGCGGCACGTCGAAGGCCACGGCCACCGCGTCGTCGGTCAACTCGTCCACCGCGGCCACACGCAGCTTGTGGAACTGGACGCGCCGCCGCGCCGGCTTGGTGATCTTGACTGCCATCAGTGCGCCTTGAAGTGGTCGAACGGCTCCGCGCACGCCCGACAGCGCCACAGCGCCTTGCACGACGTGGAGCCGAACCGGCTGATCTCCTCGGTGTCCGGCGATCCGCACTGCGGGCAACGCAGCGAGATCCGCAGCGACACCGGGCCGCCGCGCCGGGC
>WHSM01000275.1 GCA_009380105.1 Micromonosporaceae bacterium | reverse complement strand
TCGGGTCAGCGGTACGACGCGCTCTGGATCGAGAACGCCGACGGCCGACAGTGGCGCGCCGTGCGGGACATGACCACGCAGGGGTACGCGAACCGGTGGCACCGGTACCAGGACGAGGGGTTCCGCGTGATCACCTCGTACAAGTATCAAACCGCCAGCGGCCCCCGGTACGCGATGATCCTGCGGCAGAACAGCGACCGCCCGACCTGGTCGCTGAAGAACCAGGTCAACAGCCGGATTCAGAGTGAGTTGAACACCTACGACGTGCCCGGCATCAGCGTCGCGATCATCCAGAACGGACAGTTCCGCTACCTGCGCGGCTTCGGGCATGCCAGCGTCGCCAACGACGTGTGGCTGGACTCCGACCACGTGCAGCGTCTCGCGTCGGTGAGCAAGGCGGTCGCCGGCACGTTGACGATGGACATGGCCGAGGACGGACTGGTCAGCCTGGACGACACGTCGCAGAGCCTGGTGCCGCAGATGCCGGCGCACCACACCCACACGGTGGGCCAGCTGGTGAGCACCCGCGGCTGCGTCAAGCACTACGGCGAGGGTCCGAGCGGGGCTGCCGCCGCGCCGTACGGCACGGCGCTCGAGGCGGCCGAGGACATCTGGGCCGACCCGCTGGTGTGCACGCCCGGCACGTACCACTACAGCACCCACGGCTACACCCTCCTGGGCGCTGAACTGGAGGCGGCCGGCAGCACGTCGGTGCACAACCTGGTGCGGAACCGGATCTCCAATCCGCACGGCCTGGGCACGTTGCGCTCGGAGGACCAGAGCGACACCAGCGTGCGCCGGACCACGCTCTACAACACCGACAACTCCGCGATCGCCAACCCCGGCGACATCACCTGGAAGGTGCTCGGCGGCGGCCTGGAGGCCTCAGCGGCGGATCTGGCCCGGTTCGGCCACAAGTTGGTGGCCGGCCAGATCATCGACCAGCAGTCGCTGGACGCGATGTGGACGAAGCCTGACAACCAGTCGAGCTACGCGTACGGCTGGAACGTCGGGACCGACTCCGGTCACGTCGTGGTCGCCAAGTCCGGCGCTCAGCAGGGCTCGCGCAGCTACCTGCGGATCTACCCGGACGACGGCATCGTGATCGCGGTGCTGACCAACCGGAAGAGCGGCGGCCACAGCGCCCTCCAGCTCGGCCGCGACCTCGGCGCCATGATGATCTGATCGCTCCCCCGTGGGGCGCTCCCGGCTCGGGGGGCGCCCCACGTTATTTTTGGCACGCGCTCTCGCCGGGCGCCGCTTACGCTGGCCGCCATGCTGACGTACCCGCCGAAGCCTCAGCCCGGCGACAAGGTCGCGGTCATCTCACCGTCCGCCGGGCTTCCGGAGCTTTTTCCCCAGGTGTACGAGTTGGGCCTGCGCCGGCTTCGCGAGGAGCTGCGGCTGGAGCCCGTGGAGTATCCGACCACCCGGACGCTGGGCTCGTCGCCGGCCGACCGGGCGCGGGACATCCACGCGGCCTTCGCCGACCCTTCGATCCGGGCGGTGATGTCGAGCATCGGCGGCGACGACCAGCTCACGGTGCTGCCGCATCTCGATCCGGATCTGCTGCGCGCCAATCCAAAGCCGTTCTTCGGTTTCTCGGACAACACGAACCTGTTGGTGTGTCTGTGGCAGCTCGGAATCGTCGGCTATCACGGCGGCTCGGTGATGGTGCACCTCGGGCGCGGCGTGCCGCACCCGTACAGCGTCGAGCCGCTGCGGACCGCGCTGTTCACCAGCGGTGAGGTCGAGATCAGGCCGGCCGGCGAGCACACCGACGAGGCCGTGGAGTGGGATCGCCCGGAGGCGTTGACCACGTCGGCGCCGATGGCCCCGAATCAGGGCTGGACCTGGCGGCACGCGGACCGCGTCGTCGAAGGGGTGACCTTCGGCGGGTGCCTGGAGGTGCTGGACTGGCAGCTCGCGGTGCGGCGGTGGCTGGCGCCTTTCGACGCGTACGACGGCGCGGTGCTCCTGATCGAGACGTCGGAGGAGATGCCGTCGCCGACGCAGGTGCATCGGATCCTCCGCAACTTCGGCGAGGCGGGGCTGCTGCAGCGGTTCGCCGCGGTGCTGGTGGGGCGGGCCAAGGCGTGGAACATCGACCGGCGCACCACCCCGGAGGAGAAGGTCACGTACCTGGCGCAGCAGGCCGCCGCGGTCCGGCGGGCGCTGGACGAGTACAGCCCGGGCGTGCTCACGGTGTTCGACGTGGATTTCGGCCATACCGACCCGCAGCTGGTCCTGCCGCACGGCGGGCGGATCCGGATCGACGGCCCAGCTCGCCGGATCTGGGTGACGTGCTAGCCGAACAGGCGCCGCAGCCGGCCGATCCCTTCGGCCAGGTCGTCGTCGCCGAGCGCGTACGACAGCCGGAAATAGCCGGGGCTGCCGAACGCCTCGCCGGGCACCAGCGCCACCTCGGCCTCTTCCAGCACGAGCCGCGCCAGCTCCGTCGAGGTGTTCGCCGTCTTGCCGGCGATCTCGCGACCCAACAGACCCTTCACGCTCGGGTACGCGTAGAACGCCCCCTGCGGCTCCGGGCACACCACGCCGTCGATGGCCGAGAGCAGCTCCACGGCCGTGCGGCGGCGCCGGTCGAACGCGGCCCGCATCTCGGCGACCGCGTCCAGCGGGCCGGACACGGCGGCGAGCGCGGCGGCCTGGGCCACGTTGCAGACGTTCGACGACAGGTGCGACTGCAGGTTCGACGCGGCCTTCACCACGTCCGCCGGGCCGATCATCCAGCCGACCCGCCAGCCGGTCATGGCGTAGGTCTTCGCGACGCCGTTGAGCACCACGCAGGTGTCGGCCAGCTCCGGCACGGCGACCGGCATCGACACGTGTCGCGCGTCGCCGTACACCAGGTGCTCGTAGATCTCGTCGGTGAACACCCAGACGCCGTGCTCGACGGCCCAACGGCCGATCGCCTCGATCTGCTCCGGCGGGTAGACGGCGCCGGTCGGGTTGGACGGCGAGCAGAACAGCAGCGCCTTGGTGCGCTCGGTCCGGGCCGCCTCCAACTGGTCGACGGTCACCAGATAGCCGGTCGTCTCGTCGGCCGGCACCTCGACGGACACGCCGCCCGCGAGCCCGATCGCCTCCGGGTAGGTGGTCCAGTACGGCGCCGGCAGCAGCACTTCGTCGCCCGGGTCGACCAGGGTCGCGAAGGCCTCGTACACGGCCTGCTTGCCGCCGTTGGCAACGAGCACCTGCTCCGGCTGGACCTGGTAGCCGGAGTCGCGGGCGGTCTTGTCCGCCACCGCGGCCCGCAGCTCGGGCAGCCCGGCGCCGGGCGAGTAGCGGTGGAACCTGGGGTCGGCGCAGGCGGCCTGCGCGGCCTCGACGATGTAGCCGGGCGTCGGGAAGTCCGGCTCGCCGGCGCCGAACCCGATCACCGGCTTGCCGGCGGCTTTCATGGCCTTGGCGACAGCGTCGACGGCAAGCGTCGCGGACGGCGCGATGCTGCCCACTCGGCGAGAGATCCGGTTGGTACGTGAGGCTGGCGTCACGGCGGTCATGTGCGTCCATGTTTCCAGAACAGCTTCATCACGATTGCGCCACCCCCGGCGCCCCGGTCGCGATGATCATGGCCTCTACAGCAGCCGCGCCGGCGTGTCGTGCCGCCAAGGTCATGATCATCGGGAAGGGTCGGGGAAGGTCGGAGGTCCGGTTGGGAGAATCCGACCGCTACCCGTACACTGGTCTGCCTGGGGGTGAGTAGCCCCTACTCCGCCATGCCCGGTCATCATCGCGCAAGAAGGCAGGTGGAGTGGGTCTCGCCCCCGGATGCGTGACGCGGCCGGCTCGGCGGTGACCGTCCTCGCGGCGGTCCTCCGGCAGGTCGATGACCGCAGAGGGGCGTGGCGCAATTGGCAGCGCAGCGGTCTCCAAAACCGCAGGTTGCAGGTTCGAGTCCTGTCGCCCCTGCGCCGATGGCAACTCCGGCTCTGCCGGGCGTACCCGAACAGAGAGGGCGAAGTGGCCAGAAAGAAGCGGCGTGACGACGATGACGCCGTCGACGAGCGGCTCGATCAGGAAGCTGACGAGACGCTGGACGAGGCTGCCGAGGACGAGGAAGCCCTCGACGACGATGACCTCGTAGACGTCGACGACGATCGTGAGTCCGAGGACGAAGACGACGACAGGCCGGCTCGGCGCGGCGCCGCCGGGGTGAGGCGAGCCGAGGCGGGCGCGGAGACCAAGACCCGACCGGCGAAGTCAAGGCCCGGCAAGGAGAAGGAGAAGGCTGAGAAGGAGAAGGCCCCGCGTCGCGGCGGCCCGATCGCCTTTCTGATCCGGTTCGTTCGGGAGGTCGTGGCCGAGCTGCGGAAGGTCATCTGGCCCACGCGGAACGAGCTGGTCACCTACACGATTGTGGTGGTCATCTTCGTCGTCGCGATGCTGGGCATCATCGCCCTCCTGGACTACGGATTCGCCAAGGGGCTGCTGTTTGTCTTCGGCGCCAACACCGCTGAAGAGTGAGTCGCCACGCGCGGCCGGCTGCGGGACACGTGATCTCGCGCCACGCGTGTGACGTGCCGATAACCGCACGGAAGTGAGCAAGCGTGCCTGAGTACGACGAGATCGCCCGACCCGCTGACGAGCAGTCCGCGGCCGGCGAAGCGACGTCGACCGAAACCGTTGGAGCGACCGACCAGGAAGCGTCGGCCGAGCCCGCCGCCGACGCCGCGGCGCCAGCCGAGGCGTTGGCCGGCCCGTCTGTCGAGGCCGACGAGGAGGAGGGCGACCCGGTCGAGGAGCTGCGCGAGAGTCTCAAGCGCGCGCCCGGCGAGTGGTATGTCGTCCACTCCTACGCCGGCTACGAGAACAAGGTCAAGACCAACCTGGAGAGCCGCACCACCAGCCTCGACATGGAGGACTACATCTTCCAGATCGAGGTGCCGACCCAGGAGGTCACCGAGGTCAAGAACGGCAAGCGGCAGCAGGTCGAGGCAAAGGTGTTCCCCGGCTACATCCTGGTGCGGATGGACCTGACCCCGGAGTCGTACTCCTGCGTCCGCAACACCCCCGGAGTCACCGGCTTCGTGGGCGCCACCGACCGCGCCGACCGGCCCTCGCCGCTCACCATCGGCGAGGTGCTCAAGTGGCTGGCTCCGGCGGTGAAGAAGGAGAAGGAGAAGGTCGACGTCAAGGTCGTGGACTTCGAGGTCGGCGACTCTGTGACGGTGACCGACGGCGCCTTCGCCTCGCTGCCGGCGAGCATCAGCGAGATCAACGCCGACCAGCAGAAGTTGAAGGTGCTGGTGTCGATCTTCGGTCGGGAGACCCCGGTCGAGCTCAACTTCAACCAGGTCAGCAAGATCTGACGGGTCGAAGACAATTTGTGCCCAAGGGGTCCCGCGGGGCTCCTCGTAGCCCAGGAAGTTCAGATGCCACCCAAGAAGAAGAAGAAGAAGCTCATGACCACGTTCAAGCTGGAGCTGACCGCGGGTCAGGCCACGCCGGCGCCGCCGGTCGGCCCCGCGCTCGGCCAGCACGGCGTGAACATCATGGAGTTCTGCAAGGCGTACAACGCGTCCACCGAAGCCAACCGCGGTGAGATCGTGCCCGCCGAGATCAGCGTGTACGAGGATCGCTCGTTCACGTTCATCCTCAAGACCCCGCCCGCGGCCAAGCTGCTGCTCAAGGCGGCCGGTGTGGAGAAGGGCTCCGGCGAGCCGCACCGCAACAAGGTCGGCTCGGTGAACCAGGCGCAGGTGCGCGAGATCGCCGAGCGGAAGATGGCCGACCTCAACGCCAATGACCTGGACCAGGCCGCGAAGATCATTGCTGGCACAGCCCGATCCATGGGCATTAATGTGGTTTAGGCCACTCCCAGCTTCCCGCTGCCGGCGTTCTCGGTCGCTTGTGTGCACAGTTCGCACACGGCGCTCCCTGCGGCCTTGGCAGCGGAAACCTGGGAGCGGCCACCGGCGTTGGATCCAGAGCGAGAATCAAGATCAAGAGCAAGATCAAAAGTCCATGGATTTGGCACGTGGGAGAGCCTGCGCGGCTCGTACCACATCATCCGGAATGAGGGATGCGCTATGAAGCGCAGCAAGAGCTACCGCAAGGTCACCGAGCAGGTCGACAAGACCAAGCTGTACGGCCCGCTGGAGGCGACGACGCTCGCCAAGGACACCAACCCCGCGAAGTTCGACGCCACCGTCGAGGTCGCGATGCGGCTC
>WHSM01000024.1 GCA_009380105.1 Micromonosporaceae bacterium | reverse complement strand
GCGTTATGCAACAATCTCACCTTGTCGGTGCCCTCTCGAACTGGTCGATGGAAGCCTCAAGAACTCTCATCGTCCCAGCTCAGAGGGCACCTTCACACCCGGCGCACCCCGCCATGCCAAACGTTTATCGGTGGATCCAGGCTGAGGTTACTTGTCAAAGATGATCCAAATACGACTGTCTGGGATCGCGCCTTTCGTGCCTTTGCTGATGCGCTGGATCAGGTCAATGGCTTGCGCGTCAGTGAGCTTCTGACCTCGCACGTCGATGGCGAGCCCTTGTTTCAAGCCTTTCGGCAGCTGCCCAGGAGCAGCCCGTTCATTTGCTTGCTGGACCACTTTGCTTACCAACGCCGCGCGCCCGCTGGGCTTCTGCACGTTGTAGCGCTTCACCTCAATAGTCAGATTGAGCTCCGTGATATGCACATCTAGTCGGCTTGCACCGGGGGTTCCCCACGGGAGATTTTCCTTATTGCCGAGGACAGTGTGTTCCTTTTTTGTGCCCTTATAGTTTTTGACAAACGCTCGGTAGACGTACTTTTCTGATCCTGATGCCGTAGGCACGCCTAGCTTGAGATCCTTGCCGGAAAGGCCGTATTCGAAGTATTGGATCTCGGGTGGCTTACCGACGACTGGTGCTTCGGGCTTCTGGCCATAGCCAGACCGGGTAACCGGCGCGGCTTTGCGTGCGATTTCGCCACGCTTCTTTGCCTGCTCGGCAGCATATTGCCGCTCGGCGCGCTCCGCCAATTCCTCCTCGCTCAACTTGGGTTTCCGAGGAGCTTCGAGCCGGTTGCGTGTTCCGGGAGCCTGGGTTCCTTTGCTCCCGGCAGTATCATCTGCGGTGCCGCGGGCACGAACGGGCCGCCTGGGGGCCCTTCCGGGCCCTGCTGCGTTAGGTGAGCGTCGGCCCTTGGCTGCACTGTCGGGTTTACCGCTCATCGCACGCTTCATTCCAGATACGCCAACAATGCCGGCGGCGTGAGATACTCCGGCTCCCCACGCTGCGGCTGCTCTCGGATCCTGTTCGATGCTGAGTGCCTCGCCCAACAGAACCGCGACCAGATAGCCAATCGTGATGTACGCGGCGGCAATCGGATCGCGTGCCGCGGTCTCCCACATGCGCCGCACATCATCGCCTGCCCGTCGTGGCAACGCTTTGTCGGCACCCGTCCATCGCCCCGTATTTTCCTGCTGCCACCTGCGATAGGCGCGATCAAAGTCGAGCCTGGCGTCCGAGTCTTTTACCAGCGAGCCTCGGTAGCCGTACGGACGCAGTAGTGGCCACAAGCCAGGTGCGTTCTTGCCCAACAGCTTGTGGAACTCGGCGGGTAGCCGTTGGCGAAACATAGCGAGTGCCTCGAAGAGCCGGGCAAGGTTTGGATCGCTGGCAGCGAGGGCCAGCGACTCCGCGCGTTGGGTATCGTCCGTATCTCGCAATGGCGGCTTATAAGGATCAACAAACGCCTTAACCGGCGAGCGAGGTTGCTCCGCTACTATTTCCCCCAGTGTCAACCGCAATGCCTGGAGCGCGATTTCTCGTGTTTGCGGGAAGGCTCGTTTGAGGTATAGAGCAAAGTCGTCCGTGCTGGCACCGGGGTCTAGCCGACTCAGCAGCGTGCGGGCAATGCGTGCGGGCACCTCCGCGAACAATGCCCGCACGGCCCCAGCTCTGGCTGGGCCATCTATGGGTATCGCCCCGGCGATCTTGGCAAGCCGTTGCAGGACGGTGACATGCTCACTCGGCCAACTGGTGGAGCGTCGCGGGGCCGAGCGCGCCGGCGTGTCGGGTCCGCCGATGCCGCGACTGCCCGTCGCGGCATCAGCGGTGGCCGGATTGGTTGTCTGACGTGGATCTCCCACTGGGACCCTCAGGCGCCATCGTCGGGTATCACGACGGCCTCTGCGCCCTCAATCACGACCTTCTTCTCGATGGTGGGGTCCTCGCGCTCCCCCGACAGCAGCCGCGCCGCCATGCGTACGTTTTCCATCTCGAGGCCGCGGACCTCGGCTTGCGCCTTCTTGACGTCAACCGCGCGGTGCAGCAGCTTGAAGTCCTCGAGCACGGGTCGCACCCCTGGCAGCGCCTCGATGTAGAGCGATTCGGTAGGCACGATCACCTCGTCGTTCTCGGCGTCGCGCTCCTTGAGCATCCGATACATCTCGATGAGGCCGGGGAGTCGGCGTTCGAACGCTTCTTTGCTGAGCTCCTTGCGCAGGCAGCACACGTAGTCGACGAAGTCCCTCAGCGTCCAGTTGCCGAGGGGATCCGGGTCGGCGAGGAAGCCTTCCTTCGCGTAGTACGGCGTCATCATGGTGTCGGTGAGATCGTTGCCGCGCCGCATCGGGAAGATCATGAAGTTGCCCTTGAAGCCGAGCAAGTTGTCCAGCTCCGCCACCTCACCGAGTGCGTCGTACTCCAGCTTGTCGGTGTCGAGTTCGGAGGTGACGGTGAGCTTTTGCGGCTTCTTCCAGTCGGGCGGCAACGGCACGGCATCGGGGTCGGGCTCAATCTTGTACGTCTTCTTGCCGACCAGCCGTGGGATCGGCACATCATGCAACCGGAAGAAGCGCTGATCGTCAGGCTCCCGAGACCAGATCGCCTGCATGTAGTAGTAAATGTTCTGCTTGATGTGCACCCGCAGCCGGGTAATTTGCGCTTTGCGATTCAGGTGGGTGGCCAGCTCCTTGGTATAGGTCTCGGACAGCGAGGCCAGCGCCGTGACTTCCCGGTCTAGCCGGGCCTGCATCTCCTTTTCTTGCTTGGCCGCACGCTCCAGCGCGTCCCGGGCCGCCTCTTCCCGCAGCCGGGTGGCGTCCACCGACACGTCGCTGCCACTGACCAAAAAGCCGACCGGCATCGGTGTGATCTCGCCGCTGTCCTCGTCCTCCGCAATCGCGTCGGCGTGCTTGGCGATCGCCAATTCCAACGAGGTATAACGGCTGGCGATCTGGGACCGGATCGCCAACGTGTCGTCGGTGAGCTTCTCCACCGTGCGGCGGTGTTGTTGCAGGTTGTCGTGCAGCTCGCGGAGCGCCACCTCGTCGCCGACCACCTTGGTGGCCAGATACGTCAGCGCCGGCAGGAACGAAGCGTCGAGCAACGACTCGCGCAGCATCCAGTCGTGCGCCACGATCCAGTCGTCGTCGATGTCGCCCGGGTCGGGAAACTCCTGCGCCACCAACACCACGGGGGTCACTGAGTGCAGGTGTTCACTGACTCGGTGTCGTCGTTGCAGTTGGTAAAAGAGGTACGTCACCGGGATCTCGTCGTTGGGGTTGGAGATCTCGCCGCTTTCCTCGGTAGTGCTCTCGGTGGAATCCAGGGTTTCCACCTTGAGGCTGCGTTCCTGCTTGTATTCCTCGGTGGCTTTGAAAATCGACTCCCGGAAATCCTTTTTGGTCGAGTTCGACTCGCTCGCGGTGTCCTGCGAGGCACCCGTCGATCCCGACGCGTTCGCCACCCCGACGTTGAACCCGCCGTCGGCCTTCATGTTGAAGTTGGTCTTCTTGCTGGCGTTGGCCACGATCTGGGACTCAGCGCGCCAGGTGTCGCTGGTCTCCAGCTTGCGTGACTGCTTGTCGCTGGTGGACTCCTTCTCCTCGCGCTTGGTCTTCACCACGGTCTTGCGCGTGAACTTGCGCACCTCCTTGGGGGCGAGCGGCACCGTCTTGACCAGTTCCCCCACTTGGTACGCCACGGGATCCCAGCGCTGGCGATAGTTCGAGAGCACCGCGAAGTTGAACGCCCGACCAGTCGGCCCCGCCGCGTACACATTGAACCGATAGGGCTCGGCCATCGAGGCATCGAGGTCGTCGAGCAATTCGTGGAACTGCTCGAACGCGCCCGGTGCGTTGGCCCGACCCCGGGCGTACGAAATCATCTTCTCGCCCTGCCGGCCGATCCCCCGCCGAATCTCGGCGATACTCGGCAACGGGGGCGGCGGAATGGCGATACCCAGCGGGGCGTACGCGGCGATGGTGTCGTAGATCTTGGCGAGCTCCTTGACGCGATCCTCTTCCTCACCGGGATCCTCGCCGGTGGTCTGCTTGGCGAGCGTCTCCAACTCGCTGCTCAGACCCACCTCGACCAGAGCCTCCCATTCCAAGTCGGTGATCTCGAAAGCCTTCACCACGGACGAGGGGATCTTCGGCGTCGGCAGTTTGCGCGGAGGGAGGCGCTCAAAAGTGCCGCCGCTCGTCGACAGATAGTCGTTGGGATCCTCGCCGGCCTCGGCGATCTTCTCGTACAACGCCGTGGCGGAGCCACGCACCCGCTTGTCGAACAGCTCCTGCCACACCGACTGGAACGCGATCCGCAGCTGATGGAAGTCGACCAACATCGGTCCATCCGCGGGCCCGCTGCGCAGCAGGAAGTCGTCCACGCCGTGCTGCACATCGTCGAGGCTCGGACGCAACCCCGGCGCGACCTCAGGCGGCGTGGCGGCGTCAGCTTGCCGGTGCACTAGCTCCTCGACAGTCGCCGGCTCCGTGGGTTCGTCATCCGGAGGTACGTCATCCTCGACGTGACCGTCGCGGGGCTCAGCCGGTTCCGTGGGCTCGTCGGGCTCCACGGGCTCGGGATCCTCGGTCGGCTGTTCCCCGAGGAGTTGCTCGCACTCGTCGGTCGGTGGGGGTTGGCACTTTCTCGTCCAGGGGATGCGGACGAGCTTGCCTGGCAGGGACTTCTTCCAAGGGAACACGATCGGTTCCAGCGCGGCCGAGGGCACTTCGGTGAGACCTGGATAGCGGGAGTTCAGCTCGTTGAGCTCGTCGTCGCTCAGCACCGAGGCGTTGGTGGGGCGAGCGGCTGCGAGGGGTCCGGCGGCGGCTTCCCCCAACGCTCGCACGGCCTCCACCGCGACGTCGGCATTGGGCGGGATATACCCGAACCTGCCGGTGCGCCGATGCTCCTCGGGAACGGCGGAGAGACCGCCGAGGAAGTTCCCCAACCCTTCCGCGATCGCTTCGCGGAACTCCCGCGCCTTGGCGAGTCCCGCACCGAGCAGGCGCAAACTCTCGGCGTCGAACTTCGCCTGCACCTCTCGCGCCGCCTCGGCAGCCGCGATCCGTTCCTCGGGAGTTGCCTCCCGCGGTAACTCCACCCCCGCCTCGGCCAACCTTTCCGCGCTGATGGCGATCCGGAAGTGTTCCGCCCGAGCAGCGCCTTCGCGCGTCTCGGTCACCAACTCGACTGGCCGGCCACGCTCCCCCGGAACCGCGACCACGAGCACTAGATCCCAGGCTTCCGCAGAGGTCGCTACGGATTCCTGTTCGATGTCAAAGGCACCCCGGCCATCGGTGATCGCGCTGCCCAGCCCGAAGCGTCGCGTTTCGTCGCCAGGATCGGTAGTGACGAGGTGGCCCGTGACCAGCAACCCGGCGACCCCGGCGCCGGAAGGTTTGGCAACCACGATTCCCGAGACCCAGATCGTGAGACTGGTCGAGACCCTAGTCATGAGGCTCCTATGCAAGCGGAGGTGGTGCCTTCGGCGCTTGACCGTTCGGCCGGCGACGGCGCGCTGGCTTCGGAGTCAGCGTCGCGCCGGGAGCGGGTCGAGACATCCCACATCGACCGGTATTCGCACCGGCTAGCCGCGGCCGGATCCGCCGACGTCGGCGGGAATATCCCCTATCCGCCGGTCCCCCCGCCGTTGGTCACGGCGCCTGCGGCGGAAATGGTGTGGTTACGGCGAGTCCGCGAAGCCTGTCGGCATAGCGACTACCGGGTTGGTTGTGGCCTCCTGTCCGTGTTTCCATCTTTTCGGGCCATCTGGTGCGCGAGTCTCGTGGCCGTGGACCGATGGGGGATGTCGTGGACACCAATTCCCGGCAAGGGGCACCGTTCGTCGGACGGTCGCAGGAGTTGGCGCGGCTGCGTGCCGTACTCGATCAGGCGCGGTCAGGTCGCGGCGGGCTGGTGGTGGTGGAAGCCGCGGCCGGCCTGGGCAAGACCCGGTTGGTGAGCGAGGCGTTGGCCGACGCCCACGACTTCCGGGTGGTGATCAGCGCGGCCGAGGAATTCGCTCGGCACCGGCCGTTCAGCGCCGTGGCCGAGGCGCTCATGGTCACCGGCGGCATCACCGACCTGGACCGCACCGCGTTGGCGGAGCTGCTGGGCCTGCCGGCGCACCGCGGTGCCGCCGGCGAGGTCGGCTACCAAGTCCTCGAACTCGTACTGTCCGTAGTGGAGCGGCTCGCCAGCCGGCAACCGGTGGCGGTGGTGTTGGAGGACCTGCACTGGGCGGACACCTCGACGCTGCGCGCGCTGCGCGCCATGGCCCGGCGGTGCGCCGAGCTGCCACTGGCGGTGCTCGCCACCGTACGCAGATTCCCCCACCAACCTCCGCTGGCCGCCCTGCTCGGCGACCTGCACCAGCTGGGCGGCGAACTGTTGCCGCTGGCGCCGCTGCCGCCGGAGCTGGGCACCGAGCTGGCGGCGGAGCTGGCGGGCGGCTGCCTCGGGCCACGGCTGCGGCGGCTGGTGGCGAGCGTCGGCGGCGACCCGTTGTTCCTCACCGAGCTGATCGGGGCGCTGCGCTGCGAAGACCAACTGACCTCAGTGGACAACCAGGTCGAGACTAGGATGCAGCGCCTGCCCCACAGCCTGCGCGCTCTGGTACGCCACCGCCTGGAGCAGCTGTCCGCCGACACCGCGCAAGTGCTGCAGATCGCCGCGGTCTTCGGCGGCGGATTCACCATCGACGCGCTCGCCACCGTGGCCGGGCGACCCGTGGTGCAGTTGCTGCCGGCACTGCGCGAGGCCACCACCGCCGGCCTGATCGACGAGGCGGCCGAACAGCTCACCTTCCGGCACGCCCTGATCCGGCACGCGATCTACGACGAGCTGCCGCTGGCCGTACGCCGCAGCCTGCACCGGGAGGCCGGCCGGGCGCTGGCGGCGGACGGGGCAAGCGCGGTACGGGTCGCCGCGCACCTGGCGCAGAGCGCCTCGCAAGGCGACGTGGAGGCGGTGGAGTGGCTGCGGTCGGCCGGACGGGAGGCCGCCCCGCGGTCGGTGCCGGAAGCGGTCGAGCTGTTCGAACGGGCGGCGGCGCTGACCCGTCCCGACTATCCGGGGCGGGATGCGTTGATCGCCGAACTGGCCCCGCTGCTGGCGTTGAGCGGCCGGGTCGACGAGGCGGAGCAGCGGATCGCCGAGGTGCTCGCCCGCGCGCCGAGTGTCGAGCTGGAGCTCCGGTTGCGGCTCGGCATGATGCACGCCCTGGCCCGCCAGGCGCGGTGGTCGCGCGCCCGGGAACAGGCCATCACCGCGACCGCCCGGCTGGACGACCCGGTTCGGCGCGCCATGGTGCAGGGACCGGCCGCGTTCATCAGCGTGGTGATGGGCGACCTCGACGCGGCCCACCAACTCGCCGGCGAGGCCCTCGGCGCCGCGGAGCAGGCCGGCAAGCCGGTCGCGGCCGCCACCGCACTAATGGCGCTGAGCTGGGTGGTGGAGGCGCGCGGCGACTGCCAGACCGCCGCCGAGCTGGCCCACCGGGCGGTCGAGGTGACCCGCGACGCCGGCGGTTTCGCGAGCGGTTTCCTGTTCCCCCAGCTGTGCCTCGGCACGGCTCAGATGGGGCTCGACCGCCCGGACCAGGCCCGGGAAACCTTCGAATCGGGGGTACGCCGAGCAGAGGCCCTCGGTACGCCGACCGTGCTGCCGTACTACCGCTCCGGGCTCGCCGTACTCGGCCTGCACACCGGTGACTGGCCCGACGCGCTGCGCCAGGCGGAGGCGGCCGTGGCGTTCGCCGAGGACGGGCAGACCCACTTCGTACAGGTGCCACTCGCCGTCGACGCCCGGATCCGGGTGGCCCGCGGCGACCTCGCCGGCGCCGCGAGTGCCGTCCAGCACGCCGAACGGGAAGCCGCTGACCGGGGACCGATGCTCGGCGCCGACTGGGCGCTGTGGGTGAAAGCGCTCTGCCACGAAGCCCGCGGTGACCTGCCGGCCGCCGCCGATACGATCGCGACCGCCTGGCAGCTGCTGCCGGAGCTGCACTGGCTGTACGGCAACTGGGCCATCGCCGCCGACGCGGTGCGGCTGGCGCTGGCCGTCGGTGACCGTACCCTCGCCGAGTCCGTGACCAAGGAGATCGAGGCCGCGGCGACCAGCCCGTCGGCGACCGCGGCCGGGCTGCGGTGCCGTGGCCTGCTCCACACCGACGGCGAGCTGCTCGTGGCCGCGGCGCGGGCGTACCAGCAGGTCCCCCGCCCGTACGAACGTGCCACGGCGTACGGGGACGCGGCGCGTGCGCTCGCCACGGCCGGTCAGCTGGCAGACGCCCGGCCGCTGTTCGACGAGGCGATGACGGGCTTCGAGACCCTCGGCGCCCGCCACGACGCCGCCCGGCTGGCCGCGGCGATGCGCGACGGCGGGATCCGGCGCGGCGTACGCGGCACCCGGCGCCGGGTCGGATCCGGCTGGGACGCCCTCACCCAGACCGAACGTACGGTGGTGGCGTTGATCACGGAGGGGCTGACCAACCGCGAGATCGCCCACCGGCTGTTCATCTCACGGCACACCGTGGACACCCACCTCAAGCACCTGCGGTCCAAGCTCGGGATCGCCTCCCGCAGCCAGATCGCCGCCGAAGCCGTACGCCAGAGCCAGCCCACAGCCGCGCAGGGCCGTTGAGGGCCGCCGCGCGGCGCGGCTGACCGCGGTGCTCGGCCGTGGGAAACGCATCGGCGGTGGCCTTCGCCGCCTGCTGGAGCGGCTCACCGCAGGCCTGCGCCGGATCTCGTCGGCTATGGTTGGACAATCGCCCAAGGCGATCGACCAAGCGACTTGGAGTCCGGATGACAACCACCGCATCGGCACGGGGCAGGGAGGTACGGCACAGGCTGCTCGCCGCGGCCACCGAGTTGATCCCGGAGGTCGGGTGGAGTTCGGTGAGTACGCGGCTGCTCGCCGAGCGCGCCGGCGTCGCGCCGGGCCTGGTGCACTACCACTTCGAGTCACTGGCCGTGCTGCTGCGCCAGGCGGCGCTCGACGTGTTCCGCCAGGCGCTGTCCGGCACCGAGGCCGCGCTCGCGCCCGCCCCGGACCTGGACGCCGGGCTGGAGCTGTTGCTGGCCTCGCTCGACGGCTACAGCGGTGCCGACCCGACCTCCCTGCTGTTCATCGAGACCTACCTCGCGGCCACCCGCGACCAGGCCCTCGGCGACGAGCTCGCCGAGCTGCTCTACGAGTTTCGGAGCCGGCTGGCGAGCTGGCTGCGACAGCACGGGGCTGGCGACCCCGAGCAGACCGCGGCCGTGCTCGCCGCCGCCGTCGACGGCGTGATGTTGCACCGCGCGCTCGACCCCGGGCTGACGTCGGCGACGGTGTCGCCGGCGCTGCGCCGGCTCCTCGCCACCGGTCCAGACCGACGAAGGGACACCTGATGAAGGCAGTGATCTGCGGCGCCGGTATCGCGGGCCTGGCACTGGCCCAGCGACTGGACAGCATCGGCTGGGACGTCGTGGTGGTGGAACTGGCCGACGGTCCCCGTACCCAGGGCTACATGATCGACTTCTTCGGCCTGGGGTACGAAGCGGCCGAGAAGATGGGAGTGCTGCCCCGCCTGAGGGAGCTCGGATACCAGGTCGAGGCGGCGACCTACGTCGACTCGGACGGGCGCCGTCGCGGCAGCATGGACTACCAGCAGTTCGCCAGCGTGGTGGACGGCCGGCTGCTGAGCGTCATGCGACCCGATCTGGAGCTGGCACTACGGGAACAGGTCGCGCACCGGGTCGATCTGAGATTCGGCCGCGGCATCGCCGAGATCGACAACCGCAGCGACGGGGTCCGGGTCGAGCTGACAGACGGATCGACGGTCGAGGCAGACCTGCTGGTGGGCGCCGACGGCATCCATTCGACCGTACGGCGCCTGGTCTTCGGCGAGGAGGCACGGTACCTGCGCTACCTGGGGCTGCACACCGCCGCGTACACCTTCCACGACCCCGAGATTCACCAGCGCATCGACGGCACCTTCTGGCTCACCGACACCCCGCACCGGATGGTCGGCCTGTACGGCCTGCGCGACGGCCGTACCGCCGTGTTCACGGTCCACCGCGCCGCCGACCCGACCCTCCCGAGCGACCCCCGCGCCGCGGTACGCGAGGCGTACGGCTCGTTGGGCTGGTTGGTGCCCCGGGTGCTCGAGCTGTGCCCGGACTCCCACCAGATCTACTACGACCAGGTCGCCCAGATCGAGCTGCCCAGCTGGAGCCGGGGACGGGTCACCCTGATCGGCGACGCCTGCCAGGCGGTGTCCCTGCTCGCCGGTCAAGGCGCGTCGCTGGCCATCGCCGGCGCGTACGTGCTGGCGAGCCACCTCGCGCACGCCGACACCGTCGAGGACGCGTTGGCCAGCTACCAGAGGAGTTGGCAACCGGTGGTGGTCGACAAGCAGCAGACCGGCCGGCGCGGCATCGAATGGTTTCTCCCGTCCACTCAGCGGCGACTCTGGCTGCGCCGGGTGGCGCTGAAGGTAATGACCCTGCCCGGCCTGGACCGCTACCTCGGCGGCGCCCTGGTCGGCAAGGTCAGGGTCCCGATCGACGACCTCGCCGCCGACCCACAGACGCTGCGGGAAGCCGGTGCGCCACGACAGGACACCTGACCAGCCGGCACGCCCGGCACCAGCACCGCGACCGCGGACCACTCGGTGCGCGCGGGACGGCTGGTGGCCGGCGCCCCAACGGAGGCACCGGCCACGGGAACCGCGCCGGCTACCGCAGGACCGGATAACGCCTGACCAGCTCCAGCTGCGACCACCGGCGGCCGAGGCCCCAGGTGTCGCCGGCGTTCACCGTCGCCAGACCGATCAGCAGCACGGCGAGGATCAGGTGGTCGTCGATCAGCGGGTTCGTGGTCGCCGGCAGCGTGACGCTCCACATCAGAGTCATCAGCACCGCACCGGTGCCGGCCGCGATCTGCATCCCGACACCGGCGAGCAGCGCCACGCCCAGCCCCAGCAACCCGAGCATGAACAGCGTGTCCGCCCAGCCGGCGCCGGCGATCGCCCGGTAGAAGTCCTCGAACGGGCCCGCCGCGCTACCGGTCAGGAAGCCCCTGGTCGGCTCGCCTCCTTCCAGCCAGCCCTTCCCGGCGGGGGTCGCGAACCCAAACCCGAACAGCTTGTCCACGAACGCCCACAGGAAGATCCAGCCCATCGCGATCCGGGCGACCGCCCACACGTACTGGCTGGTGGGGGTGGCGGCACCTTCCGCCACGCCCGTACCGGACTGCCGCCTGGCAACAGTCGTCTTCATCTCAACCTCCTCGAAACCCCGTACGTCGATCCGTCGCCTCAATTCCAGCCCCGAGGCGGCCCCGTCGCGTAGGACCTGAGGGCATCGGGACACGGGGCCGAACGCCCCTCAGTGGCCTGCCTTCCGCGGGACCAGCGGTCCCGCGACTGAGGACTTCCGTCCCTCACGCGGCCAGGGTTCGGATGGTGATCAGCGCTGACAGTTCGTCCTCAATGTGTACGTTGACCGCAGCAGGCTCGGCGGCAGATGGGGAGGGCTGCGTGGATCACTGGCTCGGGGTCGACTACGGCACCTCGAACACCGTGGCGGTGCTGCGCTGGCCCGACGGGCGTACCCGGCCACTGCTGTTCGACGGTTCGCCGCTGCTGCCGTCGGCGATCTGCGGCGACGGGGCGGGGCCGCTGCTGGTGGGACGGGACGCGGAGCGGCACGCCCGGCTGGATCCGACCCGGTTCGAGCCGAACCCGAAACGGCGTATCGACGACGGAGACCTGCTGCTCGGCGACACGACGGTGGCGGTGACGGCGGCGATCTCGGCCACCCTGCGCCGGGTGGCCGAGGAGGCGACGCGTACCGCCGGTGCGCCTCCGGGCCGCGCCGTGCTCACGTACCCGGCGGCCTGGGGAGCCCGGCGGCGCAGCGTACTGGTGGAGGCGGCGAGCGGTGCCGGGCTTCCGGCCCCGACGCTGGTCCCGGAGCCGGTCGCCGCGGCGGCGTACTTCGCCACCGTGCTCGGACACCGGGTGCCGGTGGGCGGCTGCGTCGTGGTGTACGATCTCGGTGCCGGCACCTTCGACGCCAGCGTGGTACGCCGCGCGCCGGAGGGCTACGCGGTGATCGACGTGGGCGGGATCCCGGATTTCGGTGGACTGGACCTGGACTCCCTGGTGGTGGACCGGGTACGCCAGGCGATCGAACCCACCGCACCACAGCTCTGGCGCCAGCTCAGCACCCCCGGCGACACCGCGAGCCGGCGCGCCTTCCGTACGCTCTGGGAGGACGCCCGGGGAGCCAAGGAGACCTTGTCGCGGCACGCCAGCGCGGCGCTGCACGTACCGCTGGCGGATCGGGACGTGCTGCTCAGCCGGGAGGACTTCGAGACCGCGGCGGGCACCGCGCTGCGGCAGGCGGCCGACCTCACCGAGCGCCTGATGCGTCGCGCCGGGCTGTCGGATTCCGATCTCGCCGGAGTCTTCCTGGTGGGCGGTTCCTCCCGGGTCCCAATGGTCGGCACCACGCTGCACCGGGCCACCGGGATCGCACCCACGGTGATCGAGCAGCCCGAGCTGGTGGTCGCGGAAGGATCCCTGCACACCCAGCGCCCGCAAGCACCCGCGCCCACCCCGGCCACCGCGTTCTCCCCGCCGTTCGCCGCCACGCAGCCGGCACCCGCCGCCATTCCACCGACCGATGCCGCGCCGCCGGCCGCGTTCTCCCCGCCTGTGGGCGCCCCGCGACCGCTCCCTGCCGGCGCCACGTCGCCGGCGCCACCCCTGGCGGCACCGCAACCGGGACCTGCCCCGTCAGGTCCGCTGGCCGCCGCGGTCAACCCTGCCGACCTGCCGAGCATCCGGTCGGTGCCGGCGCTTCCCGCGCCGCGGTGGCCGCAACTGACCGCCTGGCTCGGGGCCTGGCTACCGGTGCTGCTTCCGCTGCTGGCATTCCCGCTGCCGCTTCCGATCACGTTCGCGGACGAGTACGGCAACCTGCACGGGCTCGACAAGTACCTCGTTTTCTGGCTGCTGGGCGTACCGGTGCTGATCGCGATCAGCGTGGCGTCGGTGATCTGGCTGTCCCGGCTGCTGCGCTGGCGGTGGCCCGCCGATGCCATGGTGTACGCGCGGTGGCCGGGCTGGCTCGCCGGACTGTCCGCGCCGTTCCTGGTGCTCGGGGTCGTGGTCGCCGGGCTGCTGCTGGAGATGCTGCGCGGGGTGACCTGGTCGACCATGGACGACGCACGCCATCCGGCGCCCAACTCCCCGTACTACCGACAGGGCGCCCTGGAGCGAATCGCCGAGAAACACAGCGAGCTGATCGTGATCCTGGTGATCGGGGTGTTGATCGCGCTGATCGGCTGCGCCGGAATCCTGATCTGCCGGCGGTGGACGCATCCCCGCCTGGCGATCCTGCCCAGCGGTCTGCAGTACGAGGCGGCGCCCGACCGCGGAATGTTCCTGCCGTGGTCGCAGCTCACGCACGTCGAGGTACGGTCCCCCGGCCCGGGCCAGCCCGACGCGGTGCTCGCCTGGCCGGCGCCGGACACACCCACCAATCCCAGGCTCGCACCGCTGTGGTCACGCGACGCCAACGGTTACCTGGTGCCTGCGTTACGGCAGCGCTTCGCCGCCGCACCGGACGATGTCGCGTACGCGATCGCCGAACAGTCCGGCGGCAAGGTCATGCCGGGACGGGCGAGACAACCCGAAGGTTCAGCCCGCCACGAGTAGCTCCAACGACTGCTTCAGCTGCCCCGCGATCGGCGTTGGTCGATGGGTGGCGCGGTCGACGAACACGTGGGTGAAGGTGCCCTCGGCCAGCAGGGTCTCGCGATCCTCCCGGTAGAGGCCAACCTCGTACGTGACGCTCGAGTTGCCCAGCTTGCCGACCCGCAGCCCCACCTGGACCGGCTCCGGGAACGCCGCCGACGCCTTGAACACACAGCGGGACTCCACACACAGCCCGATCACGTCGCCGTCGTGGATGTCCAGGCCACCCTCGCGGATCAGCCACGAGTTGATCACCGTGTCCATCAGCGAGTAATGGACCGCGTTGTTGAGGTGGCCGTACACATCCAACACAGTCCGCTAAGGGGCAACAAGCTGCCGCCCGCCCGTACCCGGCACAGGGGGCCACCTGCGACGCGCAGCGCGCGGTACCTGGGCGCGACACAGATACCTCTTCACCGGTTGCGTAGCGATCCCATGGTCGACTGGCCGACGAGGATGGGTGGCGTGCACTTGAATGCACTCCGCCTACCATTCTGCTGGACGCCACTCCTGCTATACCGCCTGTACTGGAGGCGGAGCATCGCCGCGCGGTGGCTCCAGAAGACTGGCCGGAGCCTCCTGATGAGCAGGCCGACGAACTCGATGCGAATGCGCGCGGTGCCACTTCGGAGGCCATGAAACCTCCTCGCGTACGGAGCCTCTACGGTTCGACCTCGCCGAACCACGACGTACGCTCGGTCGGATCGTTGACACGGATCCGAAGGGTCCGACTCTCGGTCAGGGTGCTCGACAGAGGAACTCCGATGGCGAGGAGGCGGCCTACGTCTTCGTGGTGAGCGCGGGGACGTAACCGATGACCTGTCCATCGCGGAGCGCGACCAGCCGCGGAGGCGGGTCCTCGTCGGCCGCCCTGACCTGCACCTCCCCCGGCATCGGCGATCCCACGGCGCGGAGGGGCACCTCGACGATCTCCCCGGCGAGAACGCGGCTGGTGATCCGGGCGTCCTGTGCCCTGCTGAACACGAGCAAATCGCTGAGCTCGCTCGGGCTCGCGTCGAAGCGCTGTCGCCAGGTCCGGATGTCCGTCTCGGCAAGCCATTCCCGGACAGGCGGCTCCGTCGCGGCCGCGGCCACGACGGCATGTATGAGCCGCCGCGACCTTACACCCGCCTTGGCCAGCTCAAGAGCGACGGGATTGTCCACCCCGAAGCGAACGTACGCGGGAAGCTCGGGACAGAGTTGCTCGTCCTCCTCGAGACCTTCGTTCACCCAGCCGACCAGCGTGTTTAGGAGCCAGGGAAGCAGATGCTCGAGCACTTGGGCGATGAACTCGCTCAGCTGCTCGTACCGATATGTCTCGTCCGTCACGGCTCCCAGGTAGGCGTCTCCGATCTCGCCGACTTCCCGGCCGTGCAGCCAGTCGACGATGAGGGCGCGGAGGTCCACGTCGAATGCGGTTCTGCGCGGGGCGTTGCGCCGGGGACGGAAGCGTGCCGCGTGGGTCTCGTTGATGCTGAGGAGCTGCCGGAGCCGACCGCTGTCCGAGACAAGCAGGAAGGCGGAGACTGGGTTGCGGGGGTCGCTGAGCGACCAGCGCTCTGCCCGGACCTCGGTCGCGAGCTGCTGGAGCAGCACAGCGCTCGGTAGCGAGGTCCCTGCGCGGGCCCACCGCTTCCGGACCTCTGTCGGCGTCTCTTCGAAACGGCGCACTGCGAGCGCACTTACGCACCTCCATCGTTCCCGGGTCCGGTCGTCAAGCTGCTGCCAGGCAAGCGTGGACTCGATGCTGAGCTGCGCGGGGTCCGCAGTCGCGCGTTCCAGTTCGCTTAGGCCGTTCGCAACGAACCAGACGTGAGCGACGAAGTCGGCTGCTGCACCATCCGCGATTTGCATGATTGCGTCCTGGCCCTGCCGAACCATCTCCTCGAACGCCGCAAGCGCTTCGAGGGCGTCGCCTGTTGATAGCCGCGATGCCGCGGTGAGGTCCTCGTCGTCCGCGCTGAGCGGGACGAAGTCATGCGGTGAGAATTGCTTGTTTAGCGAGAGGACGATCCATCCCTCGGTCTCTCGGCCGGCCCGCCCTGCCCGCCCGGCGGCGTTCAGCAACCTCGGCGCATCGAGTGTTGTGACAAAGCCGTCTGCGGTGGGGTATCCGCGATCGCCGACGAGCACGCTCCGGACCGGGAAGTTGATGCCCTCGATGAGGGTCGTTGTCGCCACCAGGTATCGAAGTGGACCTTTCCGAATGCCATCCTCCAGCTCGGACTGCATATCTCCGGGCAGGGCGGCGTGGTGGAAGCCGACACCGCGGCGCAGCACGCCGACCAGCGGATGCGCCGGGTCCAGCCGCGTCGCCGCGAGCGCGACGAGCGAGCCACACTCGGGATCATCGCTCTCGATCTCCTCAGCCAGCGCGATGGCGGTGCGCTGTGCCGCTTGCTTGGTCGGTTCGATGATCAGGACCTGGCCGTGCCCGCCGAGGATAGTCGCCATCCGCGCCCGGATCCGGTACGCCGGTTCACTCTTTGTGGCATCTTTCTTCCAGATGCCGTCTCGCCTGACCACGACCAGCGAACCGATCGGCTCTGTGGTCCGTAGTGACTGATGCCTGCCCGGCGCGGTCTGCACGTGGATCTCACCGTGTAGCGGCCATCGCTCGCGGGGCAGCGCCCCCTTGCGGCTCGGGATGGCCTCTGCTTTGGTCCGGTCCGCAGTGGTGCCGAAAAGCGCATGCGCCCGGCGAGGGCCCCTCCAGTCCTGGTGAAAGAGCTGTGCCGGCACACCGTCTATCCCCATCCAGGCCGCCACGTGGACCCGGTTGCCGAGCGCAGCGGAGAGCAGCACGATTCGGTGGTTTGAGCGCAGCGTCGTTTCGTGGAGGAACCCGAGCGCCGACTCGAGAACCCAACCGCGCTCCGCGTCGCCCACCAAGTGGGCCTCATCGATCACGAACAGCGAGTACTCCTCGAGCATGCGTCTCGGCTCGAGCCGGAGGTGTGCTGCCAGCTTCTCGGGCGTCATGACAACTGCGGAGGGCGGCTCGGGCAGCGGCAGGCCGAGCGGCCCGGCGTCCTCTGCCCGGCGAGCGATGGTGGAGAGGCGCCGGTCGAGGTCACGCCGCAGCTCGCGAGCCAGACTGTGCGTCGGAACGACGACACAGGCCGAGCCGGCGCCGCTCGCGACGTGTGCCGCGATGATGTACTGCGCGATCAATGTCTTGCCCGCGCTCGTGGGGAAAGAGAGCACGAGTCGCCGCACGGCGGGATCGAGTGGGTTCGGCGTGCCGCTAAGCAGGTCAAGCTGCGGAGGCCACAGCGACAACACCGGCGGGTCGCCCAATGTCATAGCCTGCGCTGCCGCGGGCGGCACCGAAGGGGGCAGATGTGCCCAGACAGACGCGCTGCCGAGGTCGTCGGCGATATCCCGTAGGTGCGCCGCGACCCACCGGGAGTCGAGGTCGGCCCGGGCATAAGGCGGATTAATCCCCTGCTCGAAGAGCTGGCGCGCTCGCTCCAGCCGAACCGGTCGGTTGTAGGTGAGATGGACGACTAGCTCGTAGCAGCCTTCGATCACCCGGGCTGCACTCCCGTACGGCGTGTTGATCAGATCCGTCACGCCGACGATGCGCGCCAGCCAGTTCGCCTCACGCCGGAGCGCCTCAAACCGGCCGCTGAACAGCCCGTGGCGGTCGAGGGCGAGGACCGCCGAGCCCACACTCAGGGACACCTGCCCAGGCTCGTCCCGGAGCCTGGGCTCGGAGCTCGGCAGCCGCCGATACAGCGCTAGCGCATTGGGGTCGAGATCGCCCCGCAGGTAGCTCACCTGGGCCGCGAAGGTCATCTCGCGCTGCTCCGCCTGGGACGGCGCCCCCGCTGAGAGCGCCAAGTCGAAGATATGGGCGGCGACCTGGTTGGCGCGCAGCTGCCGTTCGACCGGATATAGGTCGAACGACACGCGAGCGGTGCCTACCCCATGTAGGTACCAGGCGGTCGCGAGGAGGTCGTCGTCGACGGAGCCGCGCTGGATGAACAGCGCGATCTCCGCCGCAGCGAGGCGCCGCTGGAGCTCCTCGGCGGATGGGAACATCCCACCCTCGCCGAGTGCAGCCCGCAGACGTTCCAGGTTCAGAGCCCGTTCCATAGCTCTTTCCGCACCTGCTTGGCGAAGGCGGCGTAGTTCTCGATCGCCACGACGAGGCCCTGCCGCTGATCGTCGTGCGTGAACGCCCAGTAGTTCGGATAGTTGCCGAAGCAGTTGTCGATGACATCCGCAGCGGTCGTGACCGAGACCCCGCCGCCCGCCTCGCGCGATGCGGCCCGCCACAGCTCGAGGAGCCGGCCGTAGAACGTTCGGAGGTCTGGGTCGTTGAGACCTTGACCCACCTTCGAGAACCGAGCGAGGTAGCGCAACGCTTTGCTGTCGAGCTGCCGACAGGCACCGTTCACGACGTCGCGGACGGCACCGTCTCCGGTATGAGCCTTGGTCTCCCAGAGGCGGAAGATAAGGGTTCCATCCGGTCGGTAGATGACCAGCCCGTCACCGCCCGAGTCGGTGACCGACCAGTCGGGACCGTCGACGCGAACCGGCGCACCGATGGTCAGGGCATCCTCGATCGTGAGGAGGTGCCAAATGTGCTCGGCGACGAACCCCTCGAGATGCTCGTCGTTCGCGGGTCCGTCTGGCGTTCCGATCGACTCCGAGGCGACCATGGCCACGAGGCAGTCGCGCAGCTCTGGCAGATGTGGCGACCCGACGCCATGGCGAGCAAGCCAGGCCCCGAAGTACTGGGGGGCGCCGCCGCAGCGCTCGCGCGCGATATGGGTTGCGACGAGCAGCGCAGCACTCGCCCTGTTAGCGGCAGGCAACCGGATCTCCGCCCAGTGATGCGTCAAGGTCTTGTGGACCGCGACGTCGAGCAGATCGCTGAGTCGTCGCCCCTCTGAAGGCGGCGCTGGTGCGGTACCGGGGTTCGGCGCCCCCAGGTCATCGATCGTCATGACTGGTGGCCGTGGCCTTCATCGGACATGAGTCTGTCCTCTCGGCGCTGGCACGATCCTTGCCGGGATGCCGTACTGCATACACAGGGCTAGAAGCCCACTGCCATCGATGAGCTGAAGCGGTTTCCCGTTGGCGAATTCGTAGCTGGTCGGGCCGTAGCCGCTGGTGGTGATCAGGATTCCCTTAGTGGCACCTTCATGTTGCATGGTGCCGTAGAGGTCCCTGACTGCGGTGGGTGGCACGGTGATGTTGTACAGCTTGGCCTGGATTACGTATTTGCCGCCGAATACGGGTTTGGGGTCGTAGGCGACGCAGTCGACCCCACCGTCGCCGTCGGCTTTGAAGATTTTGGTATCGAGTCCCATTTTGGTGAACAAGTTGTGCACGAAGTGTTCGAAGTCCTTCGGCTTGAGTTCGAGTAGGTTCGGGCGCTTGTCGATACCGCTGATCACGTCTACCGGATCGATGATGCGTGGATCCGCCATGTCAAAGCTCATGACGGGTGTTACTTCCTGAAGCTCTTCTGGGTGCGGTGATACGTCGGCGGCGAAGTATTTCCGCACGCAGGCGACGGGATCGACGTGTTGCAGAACGACGTGGTCGAACTGGTCCCGGGTCGCTCGCAGGGTTATCAGGTATCGCTCGATCGTCTGACCAGTTGACGGGTCGATGGCCTTGACCAGGCCGTTGAAGACGACGGTGCTGACCAGCTTGCAGGGGTCGGTGCCGAACACGACGTACAGGGCGCGGAGCGCGATCTGCGCAACCAGCTGCTGGTACGCCTTCCTGATCTCGGCGACCGGGCGAGCAGTGGAGTCGATGGCGTCGCGTGTCTTGACGTACCGGTACGCCTTCTTGTCCCGGCACGATGTCCACGTTGGGCAGGCGCCACTCCAGCGCGAGCAGCTCCGATTCGGGAACGAAGCCGGCTCGGCGGTCTCTGGGGAATCCGGGCAGGTCCTTGACCTGATCGATGACCCGTTGGAAGTACCGGCTCACGGCATGCCGATCGCCGGCGCCTACGTCGGCTTCGAACTTGGCGACCTGGGCGTGTTGCTTGGCAACCTCGGCCACCGCAGCGGCCTGATCCGCCTCATGCCTCTGCCGAGCCACCACGACTCGCGCTGCCGAGCGACTTCGCTCTGGCGGTGATCCTCGACAGCCGCGGCGTACCGCTGCTCAGCCGCCGCACGGTCGCGTGCGTAGCGCGCTTCCCCACCGAACATTCGGCCGATGAGCCCAGGCAGAACAGGAGCGAACTGCTCCCAGGCTGGAGGAGGGATTGGGTGAGCATCGGTGCCAAGACCGAGCTGGGTCCTGGGCGGGGCCTTCTTCAGGCTCTGGAAGTTCAGCGGTTGGACAGAGGTTTCGAGGGCCGATGACATCACGTTGGCGAGGCCCCTCATGCGCCGCTCGACCTCCGCCGTTTGACTCTCCGCCTCGCCCATTCGGCGGTTCAGGTACGCCTCGCGCTGCTCCTTCTCCGCAAGCTTGCGCTGACGCTCTGCCTCTCTGGCGGCAGCGGCTCTGGCCCGTTCCTCGGCCCGGCGCTCCGCCTCCCATCGCCGCTGCAGATCACCCGATCTCGATCTTCGCGCCATCCACATCCCTCCCCGGTTGATCGCAGGGTAACGAAGCGAACACAGACTGCGGAAGGGTCGTCCATTGGGGAACCTTGCAGAGCGGCGCGCTGGCGCGGCCCCATGTCTGCCGCGTCCGCCTGAGCTCCAGCGTCGTTCTGCAGGCCCGTGGCCCGCGGACGGAGCGGCTACGCGACCGGACCACCTCCCTCCCCAGGCGAGAGGACACCCTCCATCCGGAGGGGGTCTTGGGATTCCGGACACGCGTCTGGACCTCTCGGACCGGCCCCTACCTGCCCGAATGGTCTCTCACCCGCCCAGCCGCGCCCCTTCGTCGAGGGCAGGGCCAACGAGGGGCTCAACGAAGCCACCGACGAAGGGGCCAACGAAGGCCCACGTGCTCGCACGCCCGACCGTCCGCGCGAGCGGTGGCATGGCATGCCGCGATCTGGGCCGGGCAAGATGGGTTGGTGCTGATCATCCGTGCCACGAGGAAGCTGCTGCGCCTAGCAGGCTCACCTACCGCGCCCGACCATGAGCGCGGCACCACGTTGCTGGGTCCGTGGTACGCCACGGTCCTCTTCTGGCGGCCCGCGGGCGGTGCTGCTGGTCAACGAGTCGACGCTGCTGCTGGTGCTGATGCCGTTGGCGCCAGCCGCCATGCTGACCAACCGGGTCGGCGAGCACGTCGCCGTGGTCCTGACTGCCCACCACACGCCCCGCGCGATCCTCGACCAGGAGGCGGGCACATGCGCGCCTGCCGACTGGGCACGACCAGTAACCGCAGTGTAGTGGGCGTCACGACTGAACTCGCCCGCCTCGCCGAGGTCCATCATGACGCCGATCCCGCCGTGGACCTGGTCGAGCTTTCACACCGGTTGGCCACCACACCCTGTGGCCCGCTGTACCGCAGAAACATCAGCCCCGACCGTGAACTGGCAGCCACACTCCGCACGATCGGGACCTAACTGCTGCCCCCACAAACTGTGCCGTTCGCCCGTACTTACCGGCGCAGGCCAACAAGTACGCCGACAACAGGTCACAGGCCGACCGTCGGGGGCGGACGGCCGAGTGATTCGGACATTCGGGCGGTGTGAGGGCACTGTGAGCCGGTGTGAGACCCGGTGAGTGTTCGCCAGACCTCTCAAACCCGGTTTGGGAGGTAGGACCGAAACCCGGCCGGTAGGCGAACGATCTTGCTGGTTGGGTCCCAGTTGGGTTCTGGTTGGGTGCGGCGACCCTGTGGGCCGATGAGTTGGGCACCCAACTCGGGCCATTGGTAGATGAGACCGGACAGCCGGCCGTTCGCGAATGTGTAACAGCCTCTGAGCTGCGGAAACAGGTGCTGAGCAACCGTCGGTCGGATGAGGTGTAACACCCGGCGTCGGGCGGTGTTACACCCGTTGTGACCGAACTGTTACAGCCTTGCTTGTCTGCGCACCGCCGCTGAAATGGCAACGGAGGGTGAGGCCGGCACCAGCCGGCATCG